>NZ_JBHIQZ010000035.1:0-8914 GCF_042196865.1 Bartonella sp. AC130YNZD | reverse complement strand
CAGGAAAACATAAAAGCTGCTCTTGAAAAAGAAAGAAAGCGCGCAAAAGCACTAACAACCCTTGAAAGGCAAGCAAAACACTTAGGCGTTTCTTTTGACGCAGCAAAAGCTATTCAAAACGGTATGAGTGTTGAGAAAGCACGCCAGTGTGTGTTGACGGCTGCTAGCTCTCAAAGCGCGTCTTTAAAAGTCTCGCCTTATACCCCTCACAGTGATGGAACGAGCAAGGCAAAAATTCATACAAAATGGGAAACAGCTTGGAGGGCAATAAAATGAATAATATTATTTATGAAGACGTACGCAATGGCGCTTATCTTGGACCCTACGATACGGATATGTCAAACGAAGAAGTGGTTTTTGCATCAGGAGCCTTCATTGAAGCGGGAACTGTCATGGGGAAAATTACAGCATCAGAAAAATATGCCCCCCTTAATCCAGCAGCATCAGATGGCAGCCAAATCCCTGCTGGAATTTCTTTTGCCACTGTTGATGCCTCTCAAGCCGATCAACGTGCCGTAATGACAGCACGCTTATGCACTGTAAAAGCTTCTGAATTGCTATGGCCAGATGCCATTACAGATGAACAAAAAAGTGCTGCCATTCAGTCTCTCGAAGACCATAACAATATTTTATTGCGATAGGAGAATGCGCACATGGATATGAACTTTTTTAAACACGACGCTTTCTCTGCCACCACCATGATGAAAGCGATTGAAAACTATGAGTTTCAACCGGGACTTATTAGTTCTCTTGATCTTTTTGAGGAAGTGGAAACAAGCACCACAGTGGTTGGTATTGAAAGACGTGACAATACATTGTCCTTGATTCAAACCAGTGAACGTGGTGCCCCCTTGGCAGAAGGGGATAGAGATGGACGTAATCTTCGGTTTTTCAAAACAACACGCATTGCCAAAAGTGACACGGTGAAATCAGAGGAAATCCAAAACCGGCGTGAATTTGGGACAGAAGATCAACTCGAGACAGCAATGAAATATATTGCCAGAAAACAAAAGAAACTGATTTCTGAAATCGAATTGACATGGGAAAACATGCAACTTGGCGCTGTTCAAGGGGTGGTTTTTGATGCCGATGGCTCTGTTATTGTCGATTGGTACAAGGAATGGGAAATCGCACCACCAAAGCCGATTGACTTTAAATTAAATAATGAGACAACCAATGTTGCGGACCATGTTGATCAAGTCATTATGAGGATGATTGAAGCTTCAAAAGGAGCATTTTCTGATCGTTCACGCATTATTGGGCTTTGTGGAAATGAATTTTTCTCCAAATTGAAAAACCATAAAACAATTCGTGAGACTTATCTCAACACAGCGCTTGCTCAAACTTTAAATAGTGCTGGAGGTGTTGCAACACCAAGTTCGATTGGCTCTGGGAGTTTTGGTAGTTTTGACTTTGCGGGTGTGACTTTCATTAATTACCGGAGTATTCACAACTATAATGTGAGTGCGAAGGCTGGAACAAAGCGCGCCATAGGCATTAAGCCGGATGAATGTCAATTCTTGCCTGCCAATGCACCAGGCGTGTTTCAAAAAACCTTTTCTCCTGGAGAAAGTTTGGATTTTGCCAACACGGTTGGAAAACCACTCTACACCATGCTGATCGTTGATCACGACCGTAATGCATGGGTAAAACCGGAGGTATACAGCTATCCGCTTTATATTTGCACACGTCCTGAAATGCTCTTTAAAGCGGTCAGTGGAGGAAAATAACATGCGATGGCACGGGTTGCTAAACCAAATGATTCAAGACGTGCGCAACACCTTTGGGCAACCCGTCATCTACACGCGAAAGGATAATCAACAATCGTTTCAAATTACAGCGATTTACACCATTAAACATTCGGAATCGGAGGCTGGTGGCAGAATCCCCACGACAATTCCAAGAAAGGAACTTGACCTTTGTATTAATGATATCGGGGGAATGCCACCAAAACCTCAAGATAGTATTGTGATCATCTCACCTGAAAACAACAAAGCCCCCTCTTCTCAAGAGCATTTCGTGGTCACAGATGTCCAAGCCTCAGAATCCGGTATGTATAAGCTTATCTTGCGAGAACAGAAACAATAAAGCACCTTTGTCTAGCAAGCTGTTTTGATTATTGTTATAAAAATATTACGTTCCCACTTGACAATGTGGCGACAATATGAATAATCGAATCAGGTGCCTGAAAAACACTTTAAATACACAGCGGATAGATTGCCGAAACAATCTCTTCTCCGCCAATTAAAAACTTTGACTCGTTATATGTTACACGCATATAATGGCTTTGTCGGGTGTGGCTGTGCCATAAAATACCCTTTTGGGAAAAGCATAGCGACGGACTGTGTACCGTGTTTTTCAGCACCCGGCGCTCTTCATAGAGTGTCAATGAAAAACCTTTAAGCACATAGGAGCCAAATCATGGCACAATATTTAATCGACATACATCAAACCAGTATTGATGGCGATATCGTTCAGACAGTAAATGCACGTGAATTGCATAGTTTTTTAGAAGTAGGTAAAAAATTTGCGGACTGGATTACTGAACGTATCAACAAATATAATTTGGTAGAAAATCAAGACTTTGTTTGCTTCCCTATTTTGGGAAGCAAAGGCAGGGGTGGTCACAATCGTAAAGATTATCATCTGACTTTAAGCGTAGCCAAAGAGCTCTCTATGCTTGAAAATAATAAGAAAGGTAGAGAAGCTCGTTTATACTTTATCGAATGTGAAAGACGGTTAAAACAAGTAGCAACACCACAGATAGCCGCTCCACAAGTTGATTATTCCAAACCCGAAGCATTACTTGGCGTCTTGAACCATTTACAAAGTCAAATTGAGCAGAAAGATCATGTTATTGCAGAATTAGCACCAAAAGCAGAGGCACTTGAGGGTCTAAAACGCTCTGATGGTTTGTTTGGTCTTATCGAAGCAGCAAAGATGTTGGAAGTGCGACCAAAGGATTTAACTAATTACTTTTATAAAAACATTACATTGCCACTTGACAATGTAGCAACAATATGAATAATCGAATCAGGTGCCTAAGAAACACTTTAAATACACAGCGGATAGATTGCCGAAACAATCTCTTCTCTGCCAATTAAAAACTTTGACTCGTTATATGTTACACGCATATAATGGCTTTGTCGGGTGTGGCTGTGCCATAAAATACCCTTTTGGGAAAAGCATAGCGACGGACTGTGTACCGTGTTTCTTAGCACCCGGCATTCCTCTGGAATGTCAATAAGAAACTTCTAACTACACAGGAGTTCATCATGAACACACTTATAGAAATTAGAGAAAGCACTGCTAATAGTGTTAGCACTCAGACTATGTCCAGTCGTGAGATTGCTGAATTATGTGGTAAAGAACATCGGAATGTTATGCGGGATATTCGGCAAATACTCACTGAGCTCAAAATTGAGCTGAGTGAATTTGCAGGATTCTACAGAGATTCAACAGGTCGTACTCTTCCTTGCTATAACCTACCTAAACGTGAGTGTTTAATTCTTGTTTCGGGTTACAGCACTGCTTTACGAGCAAAGATTATTGACCGTTGGCAAGAATTAGAAAGACAAGTAGCAACACCACAAGTTGACTATTCGAAACCCGAAGCATTGCTTGGCGTCTTGAATCACTTACAAAGTCAAATAGAACAGAAAGACCATGTTATTGCCGAATTGTCTCCAAAAGCAGAGGCTTTAGAAGGTTTAAAGCGCTCTGATGGGTTGTTTGGTCTTATCGAAGCAGCAAAAATGTTAGAAGTACGACCAAAGGATTTAACCGATTACTTGCGTAAACATGATTGGGTTTACCGGCGGGCTCCGGGGGCGCCTCTGTTACCTTATCAAGACAAAATTAAGAAAGGATTCATGGATTGCCCTGCTATCACTATTCAAAGACCGGATGGTACAGAAAAGGTACTCCCTTCCACAAAAATTACATCCAGAGGATTAGCATGTTTAAGAGAGCAAATCCATGGAGGTGTGCAATGAAGATAGATACCAACTTCTTATGTGATTTATGGATAGCATTATCTCAATTTTCTAGACATGAAAATATGAATGACAAAGATTGTACAGCTCTGGTTGACACTATGAGTGTCATAGAAAAAGCTTTGATTTTAAAACTTCAGGATGAGATGCCAAGTATACTTAAAATCTTAACAGTTCTAACAGATTTTGGAGCTTCAGAATTACCGCATAGCATGGATTCTTTGTTGCGCGCTTATGAACCAAATTTCGAGAACCCCATTAGAAAAGTTGCTTAAGTAAAAACAGAAATCGCCTCCCCGTTCTCAAGGTGGGGAGGTGGTTAAGTTCTACATTCAAACTTATTAATTTTGGCAAATTCATCTGCTTTTTCGGCTTGTAAAATATGAACATCATAAGCAGCTTGCATATTAAGCCAGAACTCAGCTGTCGTATCAAAAAAAGAAGCCAGTCTGAGAGCGGTATCAGGAGTTATTGGGCTATTTTCCGCAACAATACGTTCTATCCTCGTGCGTGGAACATTCAATGCTTTTGCAAGAGCATAAGCAGACAGAGCATATTCTTTTAAATATTCCTCCCGTAAAATTTCTCCTGGATGTATTGCAATATAATTTTTCATCTCGACCTCCTATAGATCAATGATAATCTACAATTTCAACTTCATAGGCACCATTAGAACGCCATTCAAAACAAAGACGAAACTGGTTATTAATACGAATAGAATATTGACCTTTATGCTCTCCTTTCAATGCTTCTAAATGATTTCCTGGAGGACTGCGTAAATCTTTAAGATCAACTGCTTTATCGAGCATAAACAATTTTCTTTGTGCTATGCGTACCAATGTTGCAGGAAAACCTTTAGGCGTCTTGCCTTCTAAAAGATCTTTACACCGCTTATCCGCAAAAGATTCAATCACCAAATCACCTCTATTCGTTCTTTTATGTATCATAACATGATACTAGTTTTAAGAAAAGGATAAATATTGAATGACAGAAACATTTATGCATCCCCGCGAGACGATAAGAGAAACATTTGTTGCGTTGATAAAGGCGGCAAAAACAGTGGCTGGTGACAATGTTTTCAATATGCGTGATTTCAATTTATTTATTGAAACAATGCCAGCTATTAATATCTCAACGCAAAATGAAACCATTGAAGATGGACATGATTTTGGCTTAAGGCGGCGTGTTTTAACGGTGGATGTTGAATGCTATGCAACATGTGAAGAGGGTGCACGCTTTGTTGACCAATTAGCATGGGAAGTTGAAGAGATTTTCTATGCCAACCCCAATCTTAACAACACCGTTGAGACATGCCGCCTGCAAAATATTGCTTTTGCCTTTGGCGATAATGGCGCCCTAGCGCTCCATGGTGCAATTTTAACCTTTGAAGTCATTTATGTGACCAATATCCCCAACATGGATGAAGAAGAAGGCAGTGTAACAGCAAGAATCGTTGAACCTTTCTTAAGCTTTGAACCAGAAACAGGCGTGAGAAATAAAGATAAATACCATAAAATTGAAGGTGGACATGTTAGAGCGGCGCGATAAAGAAATCACAGATCTAAAGAGACGTGTGGCCAATATGGTTGTGGTGGGAACAATTAGCCATGTCGACCATAAAAACGCACGCTATCGGATAAAAAGTGGCAATCTTGTCAGTGACTGGATTCCAGACACACAAGCCCGCGCCGGTAAAACACGCTCTTATGAAGGGCGCGATGTTGGAGAGCAAGTGATTGTTGTTTCATCATCAGGGGATTTATCGCAAGGGATGATTGTGGGTTCCATTCATACCGATGCGAACCAAGCAGCCGATAAGGGCAGCATTCACCGAACGATATACCCTGATGGAACCAGCCTTGAATATGACGATGAACAAAACACCTATGCCCTCAATATAAAATCGGGTGGAAAATTTATTCTGACAATCTCTGATGGCGTGTCACTCAAAGGAGATGCTGGTAAGCTAGAGCTTAGCGCACCGGAGAGCATACAAATCACTTCAGAACGTGATCTGAATTTAAAGGCAAAGGGCAACATTTCTATAAAAGCAGAGGGGAACATTTCACTCAATTCGCAGGAAAATGTTTCTCTTTATTCAAGCAATGAGGTTTCCATTCATTCAAGTGGACTAAAACATAACAGCACCAATGTAGGAGCAACCCATGTTCATGGAGGTGTTTATTCTGGTGGTTCCATGACAGGAGGTCCCAATTGAACAGTGGAATGGACCGTACAACAGGAAAGCCATTAACCGGCATTGATCATTTACGCCAATCAATCCTTGATATTTTGTCAACGCGGATTGGTTCGCGTGTAATGCGTCGTGATTATGGTTCACGTGTTGCAGAACTCATTGATGCTCCAGTGAATAATGCTTTTGCTGTTGCTCTTTATGCTGCTGTTGCTGAGGCTTTAGACAAGTGGGAACCGCGTTTTAAATTGAAAAAAATTGATTTTAAATGGAGTGAGGCTGGACAAGTTTCTTTATCCTTTGAAGGCATTTATTTGCCATCCGGCAAGCCCATTACCATGGAAGGATTATTGATAAAATGAATGGAGTGCTTGCAAAACCGGAAATTATTACAGAACTTTCTTTTGAGGAAATCCGCGCTGCGGCTCTTGCTCATTTAAAAAAGCTTTTGCCTGAATATACCATTCTTGAAAGTGATCCAGCCGTAAAAGTTATTGAGGCTTTTAGCTATCGAGAATTGCTTTTAAGACAGCGTATTAATGAGGCAGCACGCAACAACATTCTTGATTTTGCAATCGGTGAATCTCTTGATGCCTTAGGAAACTGGCATGGTATTGCCCGCATGGAAGGAGAAAGTGACGAGAGATATCGTGAACGCATACAGCTTCATGCCCGTGGAGGAAACGGAAGTGGAACAGAACCCTATTACAAGCTTATCGCCTTAACAGCCGATAGTCGAGTGAAAGATGCCATTATCTATCGTAAAGGCAAAGACCCAACCATCTATGTTGCTCTTTTTGGTAATAATGAAGAAGGAACAGCCTCTGAAGATCTCTTACAAACAGTTTCACAAGCTCTTCACAGAAAAAATATCATCATGACCAATGATACGATTATTGTGCATGCTGCTGTTAAAAAAGTGCTGGACTTAGAAGCAGATGTTTGGCTGTTACCGGAAACATCTTTGAAAATTCTCACGACAATGGAGGCAAATTTAAGAGCAGCATGGAGACAAGAACAAGCCATTGGTCGTGAATTAAGCCTCTCGTGGTGGGTTTCAAAACTGATGATCCCTGGTGTCCAAAAAGTGATTGCCATTACACCCACAAAGGACAGTGCAGTTTGTGATGAAGAAATCTTATCGATTGGCAAAATCACCTTAAACTTCAAAGGGCGTGCACGCTAATGGTTGGTTCCCTCCTCCCCTCACATGCAACAGAATTTGAAAAACGCCTTGCCGATGCTTGCAACTTTCATCAAGATGTTGATGGAGCTGTTTTGGGGATTTCACGTGCAAAACTGATCACACGCCCTCCCCGCTTTTTGCCATGGTTGATTGAAGAATATGGACTTGGTGAACTCACACCTTATGTTCCAAACCTCTATGATTTGATTGACCAAGGACTTGCATGGCAGCGGATACGCGGGTCTGTTATGGCAATAGAGATGGGGTTGAGATGGTTAGAGATTACAGCCCGCTTTATACCCGCATGGTCTGGGCGTGCATGGTGGAATTCCTTTCAACTTTACTTTGACAGTCTCCCTAAACAAAGCAGCCTTGAAGCCATTGAAGCAATCACAGATCTCTCCAAAAGTTTGCGCTCTGATTTTCGTCGTGGTGTTGCGGGGTATGATGTGCAAGCTTTGGAAGCCAATATGTCACGCCTTGATCACAGCATGCTGGACTTCGAGAGTGGCGTGCGCTTAACAGCTGGAGACACACTGTTTTCCTTTGGACGCACAACAGAAATCAAGCATACCCTCACAAAAGAAGAAGGCAAGCTTATTGGCAATTGGATAGATGACTTTGACGAGGAGTTAAGCTGGAACCAAATTGATTACCCTTGGGATTTGGCAAATTTTCCTTGGTGTTCAGTTAAAAAACATGAACGCGACATACTCATGGCAGAGTGGTTTAGCAACCGTACACTTTATCTCGTGTTAAGAGACGCAAACAATGCTCTGATTGGGTATCGAAGATGCAACATTGTCCAGCCTATTGAACAAGCTATTGAGGGCGCCTACAGCCATTGTGGCAACAGATTTAATCCTTCCCCAACTGGCACTATGCTGTTTCTTGCAGCCCGCACAGATTTTGAGGATGTTGAGGACAAACAAGCCGCCTCTGTTTCCCTCCTCGTTCATGGCTCTCTCGCAGAACAGACACCCCCTGGTAAACTTTGGTTAGGATTTGGTGAACTGCGTGGCGGTGTAGAAATTCTCAAAACACCCGTCAACATTCCTTTGCGTGCGGATGTTCGCGAACAATTCAAGATTTTATTGAGGTTTTAACATGAAACATGAAAGTGGCTTACCCTTTGCAATTGATAGATCGGTTGGCAAAGATGAACAACAAAGCGTTGTATTTTATGGCAGGCGCTCTTTTCTTCAAGGTGGTGAACTCAATGAAATACAAACCATCATCAGGGGGCGTCATGACCGTTTGGGGCGCCTTGTGGCACAAGAAGGAGACCGCGTTGAACGGGCTGATGCCTTTGTCAACAAAGACACAAAGACCGTTACCTTAACGGAGGGCAAGATTTATATCGCAGGCGATATTTTCCCCGTTGCACCTGCTGTACTTAACAATGTAGCCATGATTGGGCGCTTGGAAATTGGTGTGAAGCTACAAAAGAAATGGATAACTCATGAGGATGATCCAGAGCTGTTGGGGCAAGTTGCCGGCAGTTTGGCAGAAGGAGAGCCCGGAGCGGCACGCGAAGTC
>NZ_JBHIQZ010000034.1:0-10431 GCF_042196865.1 Bartonella sp. AC130YNZD | reverse complement strand
TTTCAGTGAACCATCAAGCTCTGTTTTCAATGCGGCTTTCAGTAAATCAAAAACGCCAGTAAGCGGCGCATGCACAAAACCTCCCCCCGAATACAAAACGACCCGTACTTGAGACGGGTCGCTAAGCTCTGATATCGCAAACGGTTTTAATGACATTTCAACTCCTCATGTCTTGATCCCATAAATTACACTCACATTAACGGGGCGCGTTTCAACACCACCAACCCTCTCTGCCATGAGATGATGTTCATGATGCTCTCTGTCATTCAGACCGTCTGTTATAGGCGTTGAATAATATAAAAAATTAGCAAAGGAACTCCTGATAAACCAAGGTAAACGCGGCGGCTTGTCTTTTTCTGTAAACCAAAAGGGAGTCTCTACCTGTGGACTTCCTGCTATTTGGTCAAATTCTTGATTACACTTGTCCAAAGCATCCCCACTCAAACCTACACACTCTTCGTCTATAGCTCTCTTGCGCCTTGTCACGCGCGCTTCAGTAGAAGAAACATCCCGTTTCTTTCGAGAAGAAAGACCTTCTGATGACGCGGGACCTATAAAATGTTCATGCGCTTTTAAAGAACAGGGTTGTATACTTGCAAAAGAACGCCAAGGGTCTAAATTGCGTTCATTATCAAGTCCCCGTAAAAACATTCCTCGAAAATCGGGAACATTAAACGTCGTGGCGCCATCCCCTTCTCCCCACGTCGTCCCTATTACTTCAAACAAGGCTCTATACGTTCTTCGCGAATAAGCCTTCCCATCACATGGCAACCAACCATCTGGCAAGCGCTCCATTGCAAACGGTCCTATCAGACCGGAAGGTAAACGTTTTAAGGAAGAAACTTTGCCCCTTGTCGGATTGAGAACTTGCCAACCCGTAAGCTCTTCATCATACACAAGCGTATAAAGACAGCCATCTTGTATCTCTCCTCCCGATAAGGCTAATAAACCGGTTTCTGTCGCCTTATAAACGGGCTTACCAGCTAAATTATTTAAAGCAATTGTTGTCGCCCCAACATTCTTGCCCTTCGCTTTAAAACAAACCGATATGCCATTCTTATACTCTAAAAATGCCGATTGGCTTAGAAGCCTTATCACGCTCGTCTTTTGTTGATCATCAACCGTCACAATCCCTTCAAGCACACCCCCCGTATCCGATAAATACTCACTTACCCGTTGCATCATAAAACGAGCACTATTATTAACCGTGTTAGGGTGCTGTCCCTCTGACCAATTAATTAAAGCATCAGCACCACCATTCTCAGATGCCGTTAAAGACCAATCATAAATCGTGGACATCTAAACCTCACGTCTTGATTCCAAACACAACACTCATATTAATCGGGCGCGTCTCACTTACACCTGAACTTGCCAATGCAACATCGCGCATATGAAGGTGGGAATGGGGAAAGGCGAGCTTATGGTGCACGCGTATATCCTCTGCCCTCACGCCCAAACGTTCAGCAAGCTTCAACCTTTGCTGGTCATTCAACACATATCCCCAGATGATCGTCATATCACCATGCCAACTCTCTTCCTGATTTTCATCATTCAAAATCGTAAAGGATTGACCCCCATGGTCATGCTTTCTCATTGCGTCATTTTGTAAAGTGCCAAGATAACGAAAGCGGTCTATCTCGCGGTCATCATCAACACCTCGTAAAAAAACACCACGCAAATCGGGAACATTAAACTTCGTCCAACTATCAGCGCCTCCCCACCTGATCCCTATCGCTTCATAAAGAGCAGGATAATCACTACGCAAATAAGCCTTCCCATCACATGGTAACCAGCCATCTGGCAAAACTTGCATCCCAAAAATCCCTATCGTCCCTGGTGGATAAACGGGAATAACCGGCTCTTGTGATAAAGAGAGAGGCGTAGGATTTAAAACTTGCCAAGCATGATCCCTATAAACCAAGCTATAAATGCATCCCCTTTGAAGCTCGCCCCCAGATAAAACACGAATGCCTAATTCCGTCGCCTTGTAAACAGGTTTAGCCGCCAAATCATTCAAGGCAATTGCGGTTTCCCCAATATTCTTGCCCTTCGCTTTAAAACAAATTGATATCCCATTCTTATACTCTAAAAATTGCGATTGGCTTTGAAGTCTTATCAACGTCGTCTGGTGTTCAGCATCAACCGTAAAAGTGCTTTCAATCACACCACTCGTATCCGATAAATATTCACGCACACGCTGCATCATCACACGAGCACTATTATTCAGACTACTAGGACGTTGTCCTTTTGACCAATCAATCAAATCATCACAATAGGCATTCAAGGAGGCATTTAAAGACCAATCATAGATCGTCGACATCTTACACCTCATGTCTTAATCGCAAACAGAACACTCACATTTACTGGACGCGTCTCGCCTTCACCAGTGCTCTCCAAAACAACCTCTTGGTTCTCATCAAGAGTATGAGAACTTACAATATAGCCCCCTAAATTCTCACGCTCTATGCCCATAAAATTCGCTAGAGAGCTCCCCCCAAACAAGCCTAGACGATAGCCCAACACATCCGTCGTATTCCCATCCCAAAAATTTTCGTTGCTGGTAAAATGAGACATCGAAAGGCTCTGTCCTTGATGTTGATGCGACTCGATTAAATCTGTTTGCACACTTGCAAAAGAACGCCCCTCATCAATATTGCGCCCTCCATCAAGCCCCCGTAAAAACATCCCTCGAAAATCGGGAACATTAAATGTCGTGGCGCCATCCCCCTCTCCCCAAACCGTTCCTATCGTCTCAAATAAATCACCATAATCACGACGCAAATAAGCCTTCCCATCGCAAATTAACCAATCCTTTGGAATCCCGCGCATTCCAAACGTTCCTATAAAACCCGTGGGATAAAGACTGCTTTCTTCTACTAAAGGGAGTGGGGTAGGATTAACAAGATGCCAATGATCTCCATTATAAAACAATGTATAAATGCACCCTTGTTGGATTTCCCCTCCCGATAAAAGCGATAAACCCGTTTCCGTTGCCTTATAAACCGGCTTGCCATCTAAAGCATTTAAGACAATCGTGGTCGCTCCAACATTCTTACCCATAGCCATAAAGCGCAAAACGATACCATTCTTATACTCTAAAAACTGTGAAGTGCTTGCAAGTCTTATCACACTCGTTTGTTGGACATGATCATTTGTAACAATGCCTTCAAGCTCTCCACCCGTGTCTGACAAGTATTCCTTTATGCGCTGCATCATCACACGGGCGCTCGTGTTCACACTGCTAGGATGCTGTCCTTCCGACCAATCAATTAAATTATCCACGCGCGTATTATCCGACGCTCTAAGCGACCAATCATAAATCGTTGACATTTCTCGTGAATCCTAGCTTCTGTAAAACGGTCCGTAAAACGCCCGCATGAATGGCGTCATCAAAGGATTATCATCTTCATCACTCTCTTCTTCTTCCGAAGACTCTTCTTGTGATACTAATAATGCCCGTAAAACCTCTAACAAGTTGTCTCTATTTCTAATGCCACCATGCGCTATAGGACTTGCTCTATGAGGCTGCCCACCATACATCTGTAATACACGGTTTACAAAATCACTTGCACGCATAGCGTTGTTTCCACCATTCAAGCCAACCGCATTGCTCCCAACAATTTGCGCCGCATTGGCATGGGGATTTTGAAGAAGCCGCGCGGCTCCTCCTGCTCCTTGTTGATGGGCTAAATACAACTCCGCTTCACTAGGCGCTCTTCCCAAAAGGCGGCTTAAATGATTGCGATTATCAAGCGTCAACCGCCCCATGGCATCTGCCGCTTGCATGGGATCAAACCTATCCTGCAAACCATATTGCTTGGCGGTGCTGTCTATAAATTGATACAATCCACCCGCCGAAGAACGGGGATTTCTTGCATTCGGATTGCCGCCACTTTCCACTTGCGCAACACGGTACAAATAACTCTCTGGCAAGCCATAACGTGCTGCCGTTTGCCGTATCGCTTGATCAACTGAAGGACTATAATAGCTAGTCATTTTGTTAGCTTTCCCCATTGTTGATATCACTATTGCATTACTCAGAATTCCTAGATCCCGCTGTCATCATTCCCCACATTAATCGAGATAAAGAAGCATGAAAGCGTTTTGCAATATCATTGTTTACAAGTCCTTTTTCATAATCATTAATGAAATCTTGAATAATTTTTGCTACTTGTTTGTTATTATATCCCCCTACTTTTAAAGAATCGAGCTCTAGCATTTTTTTATCTAGTTTCTGGAGAGCTTTGAGATTTTTCTGGCTTGTTGTCATCCTGTGTGCATTTCTTAGTATTCTTACAACAGCATGCGGAAATTGCCCAATATCTTTATATTCTTTAAACCCTTGAAAAAGTTTTGGGCGTGCTCTATCTCTTAGCTCTGGAATTCCCTTATAGGTTTTATTATACAACTGTTCGTACTCAAAAGCGTCCTTTAGTCTCTTTACAGCATCTTCACCAAAAAAAGATTTTAGTTTTTCTACATAGCTGTCTGTGTTGAAAAGATTTTTATAATATTCTAACTTATCGCTAGAATTGAACATTTCATCATCAATCTTACTTCTTGCGCCTAATTTATAAGCATCTTCGAATGACGGAGCTCTATCACCAACAGATGACACTTTACCTTTACTTTGATATAGATTTCTTTTATTCAGAGCCTCATTGATAGAAACAGAAGAACTCAAAGAATCGTATCCTTCTTTTATAGCTTTAGAGAGATCTTTATAAGAGGCAAAAACCTCCCTTGCTGTCTTATAATCCCCTGAAATGTCCTCTAGCAACTTTATAATATACTTTTCAAGTGAAACAAGATCCGCAGTGTCTATACCATTTAGATTATCACGTTGAATCTGATTGCTAATCTTTACTTTGGTTCGGTGAAGAATATCCATTATAGAATCAGGATATTTTTGTACATACGCCGCATCCGTAATTTTTCGATTATTGACATCTTGCGTAGCTTCTTCGTAAGCTTTCTTAAAATGTGAATGCTCCATTAACTGTTGCACCTTTTTTTGGTGTTCAGGCTTTAAAGCAGTACTTAATGCTGTATCATATAATGGTTGTGACTTTATACTACCTATATTATCAAAAGCTTTTTGAAGCTGTCCTGCATCCAGAGTCGAAGTAGATTTGTTTACTGACTCTTCTAAAGCATCTTCAAGATCTCCACTTCCCTTTCTTTTGATAAAGTTTTCATCTAGAGCTTTGCCCATTCGTCCTGAAATTCCAGCTGCTCTTTTACCAAGCTCTTCATTAAGCTGCTCATGAAGCATCCTATTGTTTTGAACTATACCATAAATATGATTTTTAAATCCTGGAATAATATCACTAAGACGTGCTTCAGAACCACTTTTTGCAAGAGTATCTGGTAGGTTTTCTATCCCCGAATGATATGCATAACTAGCAATATTCCGTAAATCTCTCTTAGAAAAACCATCTGGAGCTTTCTTTCCTGCATTGCCGATAGCATTATACCCTCTCCCAGCAAAAGAACCTACGATAGAGAGAAATGGAGACGCTACACTTCCAATCGCAGCATTATTTATCCCACTATCTATAGAATCTCCCCATCCTACACCACTTCCAACTCCTGATAACGCTCCTGATAATGCACCTGATCTCACCGCTGTTTTAAGACCTAAATCTTTTCCTGGAATACCTATTGCTTCACCTACAAGACGGGGAAACAAACCAGCTTTTCTAGCTCCAAATGCTGCTAAACCTAACCTACTCGCAATTAACGGCACTCCCCCCGTCGCTATCAATGGTAAAATAGACCCTATAAAATTTCCACCAAATGATAACCAAGGATATGCTCTATGTACTGCCCTCTGATAAGCGCGTGCCTTCTTTACAGCCTCATCATAATTGCTTCCTGATAAGTGGGAAAACAAACCTTGAAGCTCATCACTAAAATTTGCTGTAAGTCCTTCTGCAGTAGAGCTTCTGAGAGCATCCCACATCGAAATATTTTCAGTAGGATATTCTTCTTCTAACTTTTGTGTTTCTTCTGGATGCTGTGTAACCCCTGTATAGCTATTTTGTGCATTCCAAATTTTTTCCATTATATCTTTATCTGAAATATGACCAATGATAGGAGAATAAGGTGTATAATTACTCGTCTGCTGGCTGCTATTTTTATACAATACCGCTTGAATTTTTTCCATTATGTCTTTATCTGAAATATGGCCAATAACAGGAGAATAAGGTACATATCCCATATCAATTTCTCTTTCACTTGTTTCTTATGTAACCACCGTCATCTACAAAGATTTCACCTTTAGACAATCTATCCTCATCATCTTTATTTTTTACATGTGTAAATTGTGAAATAGGTAAAATAGGCAATGATAGAAAATCCTTATATTCAGTGTTCCAATTATTTAAAAGTTTTTGTGTATTACTCCTTGCCTTCAACACTGCCTCTTTTACAGCTATAATTTCTTCTAACAATATATCTCGCCTCAGGTTTGTATCTAAATTTCCCAAACGGGTCTGTAATGATGTAAATTCTTGTATATTCATATTTCCATACCCTGACGCTCCATTTGGTGACTTCTGTTTCATTTCCTCCAAAGTATCACGTGCAAGATTCTTTTTAACCGCTTCAATATTTGACTTTAATATTGAAGCGTCAGTTGAAGATAATATTGAAAACATTGGTGCTAATATATTTGTACCAGTTAATGTAGATCGAACTAGTTTTTCTGTATTCTCAAGTAACCTAATATTAGTATTCTGACTAACTAATTCAGATTCAAAAAATTGTTTTTGCTTTGTAATCTTTTCTTTTTTTTCCTCATATGTCTTACTTCCTTTAATAACCTTTGCTTCCCACTGTTTAGTCTCAGGATTAAAAAAACCATAGTAATCAGGAGAAAATTTAGGTGGTGTATTATCTATTTGTTGAGAACTAGAACGTGCATTCATTCCTTGTGTAAACAACCCATTAAGCATTTGAGGATTACGTGCCATGAACCGCGCCTCTTCTTCACTGTACCCTTTAGATTTTAGATATTCGACAGTCTGGTTAATCTGCCCTCTTTTTTTATCGCCTTCATGCAAGCTCTTCAACCCATTGGCAAAAAGTTGCCATCCAGATGAATTTGGACTAGCCGTTATCGCCCCCATAAGAAAATCATCAATATTTTTACTAACATCAGACTGTGAAAAACGTGAAAGTTTATCCCAAAAACTAGGTTCTGGTTTAGAATTTTGTTCTTGTGGTGTCACTGGTTCTGTTACAACAGATGCATGATTTCCTACACTAGGTGGAATTTTTTCTCTTGGAATTGGAAACGAAGGTTTATTTTCCTCATTAGGATAAATAGAGCCTATTGGAGCAGGAGAAAAGGAGCTTATATTATATGGATTATTTATAGAAATCATACTAGGGAGAACTGGTACTTGAGGAATAAATGGTAATTTTCTATCTTTATCCAGTCTTTGACTTTCATCTATTCCTTCCTGTAATAACTCTGTTCCCGTTTTTTTTCGTTTTAATGCCAAACTTCTATTTTTCGGGTCAAAACTCATAAAAACCATTACACTACCCCTTTTAACTATTTATTTTTTCTAAGATTATTCAAACTAAACGGCAGCATTTGCTGCCTTTTCCGCAGCCTTCTTTAATCCAAAAAGCACCATCATAGCATTCTGCCAAGGGTCGTTACCATGCATCTTAGATTCTGACACATTATTCATTGTCGTGCCGTAATTTCTTGCAAAGCCATGACCGGCGTTCATAAGCATATTCAACCTATTCCAGCCGCTATTGTCTTGTTCCAGCCAACGTTCTCTATTGGCATCAACAAGGCGTTGATTGTAGTCATTAAGAACAGATGACCCCTGCAACATATTCGAATAGGCATTATTATAAGAGGGGAATAAGTTGCCGACCATGCCTAAGCGGTTCTCATTCAGTTGATCAATCATCGAATTGGCTTGCATCATATGCTGTAAATCTCTATCACGCTGGCGATACTTGATACGAGCTAATTCATCATTAAGCCCCCTCTGTAACTCATTGTTATGCGCACTAGAGCCATAAAGACCACTACCTAAAAACTGTCGATTAATACTATTTCTTATTTCACTTAAGCCCTCTTTAAGTTCCTCATCAAATTGAGAATTCGGTCCCATCAAACCACCAGATGCAATCCAGTTAAGGTTTCTCGCAGACGATGTTGGAGTATTCATCAAATGATTCATATAATTCTGATACTGATGAGGAATAGCTCCAAGACCTCCAATTGCTTGATAAGTTGGAGCACTTAAAGGTGCAACACGAGGTCCCCCATACACATTACCACCCATCCCTGTGTCATACATGTTATACGCATCTGCACCCCCACGCTTAAAGACATTCTGCATCCAAACGGGAGGGGCGCTTGTTTGTACCTGCTTCTGTTCTGTCGTTGCTGGTCTACTGCTCCCCATGTCACAATTCCTTCTTATAATAAAGCATCGTTATGCCATAACCTTGTTTGTTCAGTGCACGTTTCCATCCCAAACGACCCAAGATCTCCATTTCAGAAGCGCCATTCTCACGCGCCCAATCCTCTACAAATGTCAAATTATCAATTTGATCAAGAACGCCCTTGCCACTACATTCACAAATCAGTGCGCGCTTCTTTCCTAAAACTGTCTGCTGTATCTGGGTCGTGAATGCCGCTAAAAAGCGCTCGTCATCATCCAAAACAAGCCATAACTGTTTCTTGCCACTGCAAATCGCTTCAAGGAGCTCTTGCAACGTGATTTCATGTTTGAAACGCTCCACATACTCGCGAAACGACGCAATGATGTCTTCCAGATAAGGCGCTATACGCTCCATATCCCAAGACGTGGTCAAAAAAACTTTTGCCATTATCCTCTGCCTAAAGGACGTAAATCCACATTAAACCCTGTGTTATGGTTCCAATGAACGCCTTCAGGAATACGCAATTTAAAGCGGTGATAACGATTGCGCGAACGACCATGATAAGCGCCCGTGACATATGAACATGCCCTCTCTTGGTGCCATGTAATCGGTGTCTGATGATTGCGAAGCCGACGCTCTCCTATGCTTAAAAGACCTTGCGTCGTATCAACTTCGGCAAATACTTTCGTGATAAAGTTAAAACTTCCATCTGGTGCTCCCATTTCTTGTGAAACAACCGTTGCCTCCATTGGTGCTCCCGTAAACATAACAAGCCGATTGTTATCATCAAAAGCACCAAGCATTGGCGCGCCACTTTGCCAACGAGGGCTGTCTAAAGAAGCCGGCAATGCCTCAAGATTGATTGAAATCTCATCTAACTGTTCTAAAGTATAACCTGTCGTAAATACTGGAAACAACGTGAAAAGTTTTCCCTGTAGCGTCGACCATTTCTGCAAGCCCCAATCATAAACAAAGGTCGTTTGCTCGTTATTGCCTCTTTTTAAGGACCAGTAAATCCGGTTATCAATGGGATCTATCACTCCTTGCATCTCATCAAGAGCAAATTTATCAAAAGTTTTAAAAACCGTTCTATCAACCTTCTCAAAGCCTATCGGCAAAAGTTGACCATCAGCACTGATCTGATAAAAGCCACCATCACTCGCAAAAAAAGCATCACTCCCTCGACACGCTATAGAGGCTGCACTGCGCGCTCCACGCTTGTCTTGGATCTTTTGAAAAACAAACGGGCTTTTGGAACCTAACGTCAAAGAACCAGCATAAATAGCGGAACGAAGAAAAATAAGGGGATTGGTTGTTTCTGTTGCCCCCTGAACGTATTCTCCATCTTGGAAGTCCATATAACCACTAACATTATATTGAGTCTCCCATAGAGTTTCATCGCCTTCTCCAGACCAATGGATGCGATTGGGATTATCTGTCAATTGCATCAAACAAACAAAGGGTCCCCAAACTTTGACCAATCCTGCTTTCGGTGGATTGCCTTCTAAATCTTCAAACCGTTCAGAACTAAGGACCTTGAAAACTTGCGGTTTATCATTTTTATTCACCGCAATAACCATGTTTTTAAAAAGAGCAAACGACCATTTATTCTCTTCATTTGCATGATAGGTCACACCACTTTGGCTTATGTCTTTCCAACCCTTGGTTTGACTATCATAACTGTAAAGCTTTTGTTTGCCTCCTACAATTATCTTAACACCATTGCCACTTCTAAACGCTATGCACCC
Organism: Bartonella sp. AC130YNZD; assembly: GCF_042196865.1. Lineage (NCBI taxonomy): Bacteria > Pseudomonadati > Pseudomonadota > Alphaproteobacteria > Hyphomicrobiales > Bartonellaceae > Bartonella > Bartonella sp. AC130YNZD. The sequence continues at coordinate 262 of NZ_JBHIQZ010000034.1, read as the reverse complement.
CAAAGGCTTTTCTTCTAAAGCATGCGACACTACCATTGCATTAGGCATGGGTATGTAACCGCCATCTGCTGGTAAAACATTCACAAGCGTATCCGTAAAGCTACCGTTGACGACCGAAACATCTGGTCTGTAATCAGCGATTGGAAAATAAACCATCTTAAAAATCCGTTGGTATTATTCTGGTCACGTTATGACGTTGAGACGTCTCTGCACGCAATTCATGCAACTGTTCGTTAAAGTCATTGTACGCTGCCGTTGCACA
>NZ_JBHIQZ010000033.1:0-11199 GCF_042196865.1 Bartonella sp. AC130YNZD | reverse complement strand
CGCGGGGTGGAGCAGCCCGGTAGCTCGTCAGGCTCATAACCTGAAGGCCGCAGGTTCAAATCCTGCCCCCGCAACCACTTCTTATTCCCCCCCATAATATCTTCTAGCTTTCCCGTAATAGTAGCTTTACTCTTCACAGAAATATGCCAAACGCAGAGAATAATATGCTCAATAAGCCTCATTAAAAAAGCTTATAAAATTAAAAAAAATCCATACTATTGTCTCTTTACATTGCAAACATTCTAAAGGCATCAATGAAATATCATAGATAAACGAGACCCTGTATCAAAAAAACATCTCACTTTACTCTTCTAAAGTTCAAAAAAAAATAACAAAAGCTCTCTCTCAACACACCGTGAAAACAAATCATGCCAAAAAAAGACCTATGAGCGGCTTTGGGGCTGGATCGGATGTCTTCTCATCCCTAAAAGAACGCAATAGGACTCATAAGGGGTATGCTACTAATGAAGCAGAGATAGGCAGAGAATGCTTTCTTCTCTCTAAAACGATAAATCTAAAAGCTCTTCTTAATACTGGAAAACAAAAATAGCATGCTGATTTTTTGTCTCTTAAAAGCCGGCAGAACATTCTTGTAGCAATTTTATAATAAAGAAGTTCAGAGGAATCACCGTTTGTGAAAAAGTGAACACTAAATAGCTAATAGCTTGAGATAATACCTTACAACTAACAGCCTAACCCTTACAATAGGGTTTGTTCAACTAAAACTATAGCTCTGTAATTTTTGCACTTAAAAGGCTCGAAGAAGCTAAACTAAAAGAGGAGCTGCTTTCTTTTACGCTTTTACCTTTCCTTGAACTTAATCACATGTCTATGCGAAGGGCACATATCCCTATCCTCTGTATAAGGAGCTACAAATCGGATGATTTCTTACCCTACCTTAAATATACTTTTGTGCAAATTACTTTAAAGGTCGTGTTTTATTTTATTCGAAATGCTTTTATGGAAAGGCTTATTGAGCTAAGAGCAAGGAAAAAAACGTATAAGGTTCCAGTGATAATGAAGAACTTATCGATGAAGTTTATAATCTTATCTTATTTAATTTCTACTAAATCACCATCAAGCACTATAGGATATTCAGTCGTTTGAAAAAAGGATTTTATTTTTTCAGAGCTTGAGGAGCGAATAAATTGAGATTTCTGCATAAAGCAAACATGGAAAAATTGTGATTTATTGATAATGTCTTTTATCAGATAAGAGGATGAGAGGGATGATAAAAGGACATTTCTTTCAATATCGTAACGTGAATCAATAAACAATAAAACGCCAACACCGTTCTCAAATTGATTGACTATAATGAGTTGAATATCTGTAGCCAAAAGAGTGCAACCTTGAAGATTTAAGACATTTGTAAAATCGTGTACAGAAATTGAAGTTCCCATAATATTATAAAAAGTTGGTGTTCTTCCTTTCAGGTGTAAGGTATGGCCATGATAGCCACAATCGCATGATTGATCATATGCAATATGAACAACATCACCTGTGGCGTGTTCAAGTAATGGTGCATCTTCAGGATAAAAAACAGAGACAATTAATTCATCATTTTCAGGATTTGACTTTACTTGAATGTGATCATAAAGATGATAAATGTCACCATCAATCTTGGAACACTGGAATCCTATTGGACCAGTTTCTTGGGTGGTAAAGCTAAGAGGTTTAATATCTAATTCAAGGATTATGTCTTTTATTTTCGACACAGATTCAGCTTGAAAGGCTTCTCCAAGATAGAATAGGTTTTTTAGAGTTTTTAATTTTTGCTTCCGAGATATTGTAATAAGTTTATCCGCAAAACTTGGAAGGCATATGATGGTATCGATAGAAAATTCTTCGATAGCTGAACTCAAAGTTTCAAGATCAACCATAGAGGCAAATGGATAATATGTTACTTTGAGTAGTCTACAAATTTCATGTACAAATAAAAATCCCCCCCATAATCCTCCAGCTGTGAGACAATTTGCAACGGCGTTTACAGAGCAATCTTTAAAGACAGTTTCGAGCTTCTTTGCCGCAGAGTGTGTTACAAACTCATAATTGAGCCATTTATGGCGAAGTGTTTTGGGCACCCTTGTTGTGCCCCCAGTAGCAAAAATTATATGTGACATTGAAGTTCCTTATTTTTTTTAGTTTGCATGAGGCAAAGGCAAGAAGCAAAGGCGGAGATACCAACAATCATGCAAAAGGTGAAAGCGATGTGATTGTTGAAATGGCTGATGATCCATCCACTTGTCCATGAGCCGGCAGCTTGGCCAATATTTGAAATAACAAGAATATAACTAAAAAGAACACTGGCAGAGAGGGATGTAGTTGTTTTCCCTGCTTGATAGTATATTTCTGGAACCATGACAGATTCATAGACACTGTAGGCAATTAACGCAGTCACAGCGGTAAAGACGCCACCCATGAGGAAAAATGCAGCGAAACTTCCCATAAGCCATAATAGGTAGAAAGTTGATTTATCAGAAAGGCTGAGATGTTTATTGATTATTCCTTGCCAGATACAAATACTGATGCCAACAATTGAAAAGAAAATTCCACTATAAGGGGCGAGATTTCTGTCAAATTTACTGAGAAGTGTTGTGGTGGTGATGAAAATTCCCATGAGGAATGTACAAAGCAAAGCCGTGACCAGCAAATAAGCAATAGAACGATTATGTATTATTGTTTTTAAAGAAGAAAGAAAAGGATTCTTTATTTTTTTATTCTTTTCAAGAGATAATGTTTTATGTGGGTAATGATAAACAATTTGAATGGATAGAACACAAAGATACAAACCAATGAGTGCAAAAAAAAACATTAAGAAGGTCGATGCGTTGTATTTTATGGCACTTGTTGCAACAAGAGGGGCGATAACGACAGCAGCATTTTGAAAAAAAGAATAGAGAGTTAATGCGCGTTTAAGAGCATTTTCATTGAGATGTTCTGATAAAATTTCTCTCAAAAATGGCTTTGAAATTGCTTTCGAAAAAGCCATTAAGGTAAAAAAGATCAACCATGCAGAAGGTGTGAGCGATAGGATAATGCACACAAAAGCGCTACTCCTTAAAATAAAGGCGGTAGCCATTAAGAGTTTACGCGAAAATCTTTCTAATAAACCTGTTGTGGTTACCATGAGAATGCTTTCAAGGATTACTGATCCAGCGAGATAAAAAGCGACATTGGCAGCAGTTATGAGAGAAGAGTTTCCAAGCAAAGGGAGTACAAAGAAAAAGGAAAATTCAGAAAGAAAAACTGTGCTATAGATGAAAAAAGTTATTTTATTTTTGCCCATGGAATTTCCATAGAAGTGTCGTTAAATGATCAAATACATTTTGTTGTATCTCTTGAGGAAGTTTTGTCAGCCCTGTTTCTGCTGTGCACATTTCGTTGAAATAGTATCCTTCTTGATTTACCAGCCAGTCCACTGCAAGAATATTGTTTTTTGTTTTTTCTACGATGTTTTTAGAAATACCGAGCATTTCAGGATAGAATTTTTTCTTGCCATATGCGGTTATAAAAGCTGCTTCAGTAAGAATCGTATTTTTGCCGCCGCGTGCAACATTTCCAATATAACCGTCTCCTTGAGGTGTGCGAAATTTCACAAAACAGAGTTTTCCTGATATGAAGAAAAATCTTACATCCTGTGCATCCTTTACAAAAGGCATTAAAAAATATTCAGAAGAAGAAGTTGAAATCAGATTTCCTATACTCATTGCATGTTGTAATCCATCTGATTTAATGACACCAAATCCCATTCCTGAGCTAACGGGTTTGAAAATGAAAGATTTATATTCTGATGAAACAAAAGATGTGATTGTAGGTACTGTTTGTTTATGATAGCCACACATCGTGAATGGAAGCACTGGAGCTCCTAGCTTACGTGCTAATGCCATTTGTGCAATCTTATCCCACTCAAGATTTTCTATGCCATAAATGCATTCGTTAAGAAGGTGTGTACCACTTATCCTAAAATAATTTCTTAATGTGAGACTGATGGCTCTTGCTTGTGGGTTTAGATCTGCTTTGGATAAAATATATGCAGAATGATCTGGATTCAGTGGAATACCTTGATATAAAAAAATAAATTCATCTGCATGATTTGCTTTGATAAGGCAGTCTTCTAATTTTAAAAACTGGAATTTTATGCCTCTTTTATTAAACTCTTCTGTATATTCTGAATAGGAATATTCTATATCTTGTGCGTTGGCATATTCTTCTTGCGCAACAATCCAATAAAGTTCCATTGCTAAATCCTTTTCATGACGATATTTGATGGAGAGAAAATATTTTAATTATTTCATCGACTTTGAGAATGTATAAAGCCGCTAACGATTGATATTGGTGTTGAGTGCGTTTCTTTATTATTTTAGCCATGAGCTGATTAAAACGGTCTTGTGGTTTTAGTTGCGTTTGCATGATTTAGAAGAAATCTTTTCTATGTGTTGGTTTCAAAGCCATAGGCTTTAATTGTAATATTGCGGACGCATTTTTATAAGCTGTTATGATCTCAGTAAGCAGAGGAAAGCTCTGTCAATTCATTCATATTTGCTGCAAATGTTTCGAGGTCATGTTTAGTGTGTGCTGCTGATATCGCTACGCGAATAATGCTTTTCTTTTTAGCCACTGTTGGATACATTGCCGCTGTAACCAAAAAACCGCGCTTTCTTAAATTATATGAGGCACTTATCGCTTTGTCTTCAGCACCCATAAAGATAGATCTAATGGGACTTAGCGGTTCCTGTACCTCAATGTTGGAGACTCTTTGATCAAAATAAGAAATATTTTTATGCAGTTCACGTTGAAGTTGGTTAATTTCTTGTGAAAGATGAATATCTGCAGAAGCAAGGCAAGCTGCTATTCCTGGGAGAGAAGGTGGACCACTAAAAATATAATTAAGCGCATATTTCTTAATAAACGATGCAGCTTCTTTGTTGCTAAATGATGCTGAACCACCATGAGAGCCAAATGCTTTTGACAAAGAAGAAATTAAAATAAGATTCTCTTCGTATTTTTCTAATAAATGAAGTGTATAACCACAGCCGTTTTTTCCTATGATTGAGGTGCCATGTGCATCATCCGCATAATAATATCCACCGTAGAGTTTTGCTAATTGGGTTAATTTTTTAACGTCATTTGCTCCTCCCATAGAACCGAGAGAGTCAGATATCAAAACAGGCGTTCTATTTTGTAATTTATTTTCCTGTAGGGTTTTCTCTAGTGTTGCAATATCTTTAAATGGGATTCTTATATAATTTCCAAATTGTTCAAGTATACCACGTAAAATTTGCACTGATGCGTGCGTTTCTTTATCGATAATCCATACAACACCATTTGCTGTTATAGGATATCCTGGAAGTTCTCCTGAACCTAATATGGGCATAACTGCAAGATGGGTTGCACCTACGGAATTAAATATGACAGAGTGGGAATCAAGAAAAATGGTGTTTAGCTTTAACTCAAGCTCATCAAATAATATACATTTCGCACGCGTTCGTGCAGCTGCATATTGCACACCAAATCTCTCTACGGAAGACTTTACAGCATCACTTAACGCTGGATGACGTTCTAGCCCTAGATACGAACATGACATAAAATCAATATAAGTCTTTCCTGATTTAGCTACAATACCGCGCCCTGATGTTCGTGCAACAATCGTAAGGTCATTGAGACCTTGATTCCATATCTTCTCCTGATGATTTTGACTATTTCTAATCCTATTTGATAACCAATTGACATCCCGCACTCTTGTTCCTCCCCATTGCATCTCTTGCGAAGAGAGCACACTAATCTCATCTCCATAGATTGTCAACATATGAATGGGATGAATGATTTTGTAACCTTTTAATGAAATTATATTTTTTAGTGGAGGTTATTCATTCTCTTGAAATAGAGAAGAAAAACGATAGAGTTCGTTAATCATTTTTCAATTCTCTTTTAGCGCATGCGTTGATATTTTCCTCCATGGCGTTGTAAAAAACCTCTCTCAACAAGAGTGCGTCGTAATCGGGCAAAGTCTATCGTAAAGAGGTTGCATATCTTGGAAACTTCCGTTTCGCTATAGATTTTTTCCTTCTGAAAGGCTTCACCAATTTTTGATAGCATCTCTTCTGTTTCTAAATGGCGGTCGCTTAAATTTTCCCTATTCCGCTCATGTTTATTTTCTAGCATTTTCCACACTGTCTCTTCGGCTTGAAATCCTTCTGTTGTGTTGTGAATAAGTCCGAGATTCAAAAGGCGATTGATGGATTTGTGAATGTTTTTGGCATCTGAATCGACATGTTTGAGGATATCAGTAAGATTTTTTGCACCAAGGATAATGGCGGCATAAACAGTACGCAGTGTCGGTGACGTCATGGCAGAGATCAGTGAATTGCGGGTATTGCGTTTGTGAAGGGTTTCTTTCCCCATGGGCAAAAGATCATTGCGAATGGGCAGTTCATTGATTTCTATGAGTTCTGCTTGTAGCGATTGTGCGCGTACAATTTGTTCGGCAGAGGTGCGTTTGCGAATAATCCCCAGACCACCTTGGCGATATTTGTGGTTTTCGGGGAGTGTTAAAGCCTCATAGGAATCATCAAGCCGGTAGAGAATTTCTTCCCACAAAGGAGTTCTGACGCGTCGAACCCGTTGTTCGCCATTGAGAGCAATTGTTGTTGTTATGGTTGGTTCATGTAGACAAAGATAACCACCCGCGGTGATGTGTTCCCAAACTGTGGTAACAAATCGCACATCATCTGCGGGAGTACCAGCATCAAGCCAAGCAAAATCTATTGGTCCCCAAGATTTGAGCGTTTCATCATCGAGAGAGAAGAAATTCTCATGGATAAATGTTACCATGTCTTTTTCAATACCGTCTTGAAGCAGTTTTTGCCATGCTTCTTCGGCTGATTGGCCTTCTGCTGAAAAATCATCAATGGTGATAAGCCGTGGTTCGTAATTTTCAGGAATTCCTGAAGGATCAAGCAAAGCTGTACGCTCTTCCCAGGTGGAAGATTCTAAAAGTTTTTTATCTTGTTGCCATGATAATTTCGCTTTTTGAAGTGCTTTTGCGATAAAGCGCGTACTATCACCAGCACCGATTTCAATGACTGTGTGCGGTCTTGCCATTTGAATAAGCGCATGGATAAGTTGAGCACTATTTTCTGTTCCCATGCCAGGTCTTATCAGCTGCATCTTTTTATCCTTATAATGTGAGCAATCGTAGCATTCCTGCTTTTACAAAAAATTTTATTGAATCTTCTATAGGGTGTTGAAGATGCATTGGTGTGGTGGCTTGCTTCAAGAGATGTTTTGTTTTTTCATGAAGCCGGATTGTGCGCCCATTAAGTTGATTAATGGCAAGAGTGCCAAGAGGAGAATCGATGATACGACATGTTGTCTCTCGTAAAAGAGCTGTTGCATCATTTTCTGAAAAGGCTTTTTGATCTGTTTCGATGAGACCGTGTCGTAGCAGTGATATCAAAAGACTTCCAGAGGCAAGAAGAGTACCATTGAGTTTGATTTCTTTTAAGGATTGGACAAGGCAGCCTTCACGAAGTGCTTCAAATATGGGAAAGTCGAATCCGCCAAATGTTGCTCCTTTTGTAGAAACAATGGTGATGGGTTGTATTTGCCGTTTGCCAATGAGTGCTGGTTTGTTTCTCGTTATCTGTACGTCCTTTGCCCATTGAACGCGTGATAAAGGATTGAGTTCACGTGGGTAGACAGCGAAAGAATTGATGGCTATAGGTGGTGTTGGTTTTTGCAATTCAAGTGTGTGGATGCTTTCATTCAAGTCATGTAGCATATAGTCTGCCAGTTGCCATACATAACCACCTGTTCTATTGTAAAAGTTTAAGCCTATAGGGTCTTGTTGCATGATGTTAAACCGGTTTCTTCTGCTTTGAAATATCAAGTTTTGGCAATGGTTGTTTGCTGGGGTTGTTTGTTCCTCCACACGAGAATGGTTTATCAAAATCACATTGCTTGGTATGGGGTTGCATGGGAGATACAATAATTTGATTAGGTGATGATTTTTATGCCATTTTTGGGCATGGTTTTTTTCGAGAGAAAAGATGGCAAAGTTTGCTAGGCATTCTCCCATTCCTTTTTTTGCAGAGCGCTGTTGACGATAAAACCTAATATGCCTGTGATCATGGTGGCAATGCCGATGATAAGGAGTGTGTATTGGGTGTGATGCACTTTTACAAAACCTGCACTGATAAAACCAATGCACACGGCTGTTTGTATGATAAAGATATAGGCGGGCATTTGACTGTTTCGCTGTTCTTTCTGAATGGCTTTCATCATAAAACTTGCCATGAGTGCATTTTGTACACCGTTGGCACTCCCAAGGATAAAAAATGACAGCATCATGAGCCATATAAGTGGTGTTAAGGAAAAACAGAAAATGGCCAAACCAATGGTTGCAGCAGCCAGTGATGCTCCAGCGGCATTGCCAAGGCGGTGGAAAAGGCTAGAGAAACAGAGTGGACCAACCACAAGGCCAAGACTGATCATGCTGCTGATCATTCCATAAGTTTGTGCACTGAAGGATAGCTCGGTGCGGATGCGGACAATCGACAATACATTGAGGGTGGAGGTGAGGATGATGGTAATGATGAGGGGGGCAAGAGCAGAGACAACCTTTTTTTTACGCAAGAGCCCTTTTAAATCTAGGCCCTTTTTGGTTGGCTGTGTTGTGCTTGTTGTTGGCACATGCATTTTTAAACTTTTAAAACAGCAAGTGGTGATTAAGGCGGCACAGAGAACCATGATGGATAGTGCAAAGAGCCCTTTTTGCCCGTTTGATAAACCATACAACATGCCTCCTAACAGTGGTCCAGCAATATAGCCAAGATTACGGACTGTTTGGATAATGCGGTTGATACGGTCTAATTGCTGATCATTTTTTGCGAAGTCAGGTACGGCAACGAGGATAGCAGACCAAAACAGTGAACCTGCACAACCCAGTGCGAAAGAAAGAGCAATATAAAACCAAAACTGGTTGGCGATTGCGGCTGTAGCTATGAAGAGTGCTTCAAACAATAAAACAACAGTCACTGTGTGCGCTGGCTGGAAGCGGTGCAAAAGACGCGGGGCAATGGGACCTGCACAAATTCCTCCTATAAGCCCTGCAAAAAGCAGCATTGAAATGGAGGCTGTACTTTCTGCTAAGTGTAAAGCAAAAGTGACTTGAGCCGTTTCATCGGCAAAGCTGCTTAAGCCCAAAACAAGGAAAAGTCCTATTTGGGCGAAAATTATGGATTTTTTCTTTGTCACAATGCTCCCCAAGATGCTAAAGCTTTTACGGTTTTTAAAATTTCTTCCTGCGCATATCTGTAGGATTTATCATTTAATTTTGCTAGATCTAATTTTTTTTCTAATGAAAGTTGGGAAAGGAAGCTCTCTAAATGAGAGCTATACTCGAAATTGGCACAATGCCCATTTGCAGCGATGAGGAGTTCTTTTGTTTCTAGTAAGGGCACCCATTGGAGGGTCGCGAGTGGGCGCAGAGTGATTTCACTTTCAATTTCGGAAACGTCAATAAGGGGGCGCTTGACACATAAACGTGAACTTGTATCGCAAATTAATTGAGAAACAAGCATATGGCGTTTTAAGGTACCATGTGTGATGGCAGAGTTTAGTGCGGAGTGCTGAAAAGCATTATCAGGGTTTAAATTTGCTCTTCCTGATGTGCGGATATCATGTCGCGTTCGATCATCAAGATGGAGTAAATGCTTGACATAATCTCTATGGTGTTGTGCATCATGTGCTGTTTCCCAAAAAGCGACATTGATATTTACAGCAATCTTTTCTCCCGTTTCGGCAACATGGAAGGCATCATGAGGAAAATAGGCAACGCGGTCTGTCCGATTTTGCAGCGCAATTGCTGTTGTTTTATGTTGCTCATATTCAGGATATTTTAGCCCTTGGAGGTCTCTTCGTGTGCCAGGCCAAGCAAACATTGTTTTGCCATCCTGTAGAGTAAAACCAAAATTATGGGCGTGATCCACATGGACTCCAACATAGGTAGAAGAATATCGGCCGATGAAGCAGTCAATATCCACGCGTCCACCGGGTCTAAAACCTAAAGAATGTGCTAATTGATCTGCAAACTTTTTTGCTGCATCCCATAGTGCAGGGGTTGCAGCGTATAACCCATAATACATGACTGCCCATTCTTGCCCTTCGGCATATTGATCAACGCGGGCAGTATACTCTTTTATAGTCCTATCCGTCTCTAAAACAAGAAAGTTTGGAAGAGGATGTGGGCTCCGCACGCCATTAACCACTGTTATGACTTCGGATTTAGGATTAGACGCTGAGAGTTTACAAGGATGTAGAGCGTATTGCCTTAGAGCGTCCAACACATCCCTTTCAGTGAAAGGGATGTGTGAAATTGACAATTCAGCTGCTTGCTTAGCCCAAACTTTTTGAGCAAAGTCCTCTGAAAATAATTCAAACATGCACTTAAATATGCTTAATTTTTTAAAGTTTGATGGATAAGCAGATCTGTATTAACAATACATTCTTAAACTTCGAGAGAACCATTCATATCAAGTTCATCTTGATATACTTGAATATCGCTGCGCTGAGCGTATTTACTCCCTCCCCTTACTGGCTCAATCTCTTCAGCAGCTAACTCAATAACATCTTTTACTTTATTAAGTGAAATATTCATATATTCCTCCCCTTATACTCCCCTTATAATTGATAAAAATACATGATAATTTAAATGAAAAACTACCACATTTTAACGCGTAGCATGGATTTATTTTCTTGTCAAATGCTATGTTTATTTAAAATATTTCTTATTTTTTGAGGTTATATCATTGTTGTTTTGAGAGATTTTTTAGCAATATCACAGGAGGATGATATTCGCTTTTTTCTTAACAACAAAGAGATGCATGATTTTTTTTGCTTCTTCTTTGAAGGGATACACTGCATATAATGAAGAGCTCTCTACGTTCTTATAAAAAGATAGATTTTTTTCTTCGAGGATTTTTGATTTTTAAGGAAGATGAGCACAATATTCTCTCATCATTTGTGTATTTTGCTTTCAAGTTTGAATTTTAAAAAGCTTTGTCTGAATATTGTAAGGTCGTAAGTTGCCATTTATACAAAAAGCTTTTCACGCAGGTGTAATAAAAAGCTGCACTATGCGTGCAGCTTTTTATTGGTTTTATACTTTTTGAGCTATAAGTTTTTAAAGCATGAAAGTGT
>NZ_JBHIQZ010000032.1:0-11366 GCF_042196865.1 Bartonella sp. AC130YNZD | reverse complement strand
GACTTCGCGTGCCGCTCCGGGCTCTCCTTCTGCCAAACTGCCGGCAACTTGCCCCAACAGCTCTGGATCATCCTCATATGTCACCCATTTCTTTTGTAGCTTTACACCAATTTCCACACGCCCAATCATGGAAATATTCTCCAAGACAGCATTTGAGACAGGAAAGATGTCGCCTGCGATATAAATTTTGCCCTCTGTTAACGTGACAGTCCTTGTCTCTTTATTGACAAAAGCATCAGCCCGTTCAACGCGGTCCCCTTCTTTTGCCACAAGGCGTCCCAAACGGTCATGACGCCCCCTGATGATGGTTTGAATCTCATTGAGTTCACCCGCTTGAAGAAAAGGGCGCTTGCCATAAAACACCACGCTTTGTTGTTCGTCTTTGCCTACCGATCTGTCAATTGCAAAGGGTAAACCACTTTCATGCTTCATGTTAAAACCTCAATAAAATTTTGAATTGTTCGCGAACATCAGCACGCAAAGGAATATTGATAGGTGTTTTAAGAATTTCTACACCACCACGCAGTTCATGAGCTTCAAGCCAAAGCTTGCCAGGAGGGGTTTGTTGTGCAAGAGAGCCATGAACGAGAAGGGAAACAGAGGTGGCTTGTTTGTCCGCAACATCATGAAAGTCTGTGCGAGCTGCAAGAAACAACAGAGTGCCGGTTGGGGAAGGGTTAAATCTGTTGCCACAATGGTTGTAAACACCCTCTAAAACCTGCTCTACAGGCGCTACAGCATAGCATCGGCGATACCCAATCAGAGTATTGTTTGCGTCTCTTAAAGCCAAATAAAGGGGACGATTTTGGAACCACTCTGCCATGAGTATATCGCGTTCATGTTTTTTGACCGAACACCAAGGAAAATTTGCCAAATCCCAAGGGTAATCAATTTGGTTCCAGCTTAACTCCTCGTCAAAGTCATCTATCCAATTGCCAATAAGCTTGCCTTCTTCTTTTGTGAGGGTATGATTGATTTCTGTTGTGCGTCCAAAGGAAAACAAAGTTCCCCCAGCTGTAAGACAGATGCCACTCTCAAAATCCAACATGCTGTCATCAAGGCGTGACATATTGCATTCAACAGCTCCAACATCATACCCATAAACACCACGACGAAAATCAGAGCGCAAACTTTTGGAAAGTCTCACGATTGCTTCAACGGCTTCAAGGCTGCTTTGTTTAGGGAGACTGTCAAAGTAAAGTTGAAAGGAATTCCACCATGCACGCCCAGACCATGCGGGTATAAAGCGGGCTGTAATCTCTAACCATCTCAACCCCATCTCTATTGCCATAACAGACCCGCGTATCCGCTGCCATGCAAGTCCTTGGTCAATCAAATCATAAGAGTTAGAGAAATAAGGGCTTAATTCTTGCAAACCATATTCATCAATGAGAGAGGGTAACCAAGAAGGGGGACGCGTGATTAATTTGGCACGGGAAATATCTTCAAGTGCCCTTTTAACTTGAGGATCAACAGCCATTGCGTCAGCAAGACAACGTTCAAACAAGCTTGAATTTGGGGGCAATAACAACGAGAGCATTAATAAGCGTGCCCCCGTAATGATAAGGCAATTTCCCCTAGTGTCACTGCTTCATGAGGCGCGACCAGAATATCCTTGCACGGTTGCGTTATGTTCACATGGTGCACACCCTCAACCATCAGGCGACTGAGTATCCAACTTAAAGAAAGATCACGCCCAAGCCTCCATGTGCACGCCCATTCTTCTCTCAAATTCTGCTCTGCTCTTTCCAAAACAAAGGAGCCTTCATCCGGTAACAACCAAAAATCAGCAGAAACATTGATCACCCGCTGCACCGCACTTTTGACCAAGAGAGTATCATTGGTCATTTTTACCTGTTTTTCATCAAGGGCGGCTTGCACCTTGGCAATTAAAGCTTCATCTGCCACCCCTGATGGACTATCACTAAAAAGAGCCACATGAATAATCGGGCTTTTGCCCACACGATAAACAAAAGCATCTTTGACATGGATATCACTGGAGAGCGCAAAATATTGATAACGTGGCGCTGTGCCCCCTGTGGAATGTCCTTGTCTATTTAAGCGAATGCGGCGGCGAAACCGCTCATCATCTTCATCCAAAAGGCGCGTGACCCCATGAAAATCCCCCAAATGGTCTAAACTTGTCCCACGAGCAAATTCTAGTAAATTGTCTCGCACTACTTCATTGATCCGTTGGCGCAACAGCAACTCTTCATAAGCAGCCGCTTGTAATTGAATGACCACCGGATCATAGGCGGTCTTTTCCACATTATAAGGAATATGATGGGCTGCAAAAACATCCATCAAACGCGCAATCTTTTGCTCTAAAATTGCTTCAACAGAAAGCTCTTCAATAATTTGTGGCAAAGGAATCTGTGAAAAGGGTAAATGTTCAAGCTCTGCCATAAGAGACCTCTAAAGGAAATTGCATCTCTTGCCCATGGGACCAATCCCCCAAATGGCCATCGGGATAAAAAACTCCCCTTAAAACAAAGTGGAATGTTCCCTCACGCGTTGCTTTGGTCAGATCAATCCTTTGCAATGAGAACCCAGGCTCTCCACATTCTGGATCATCAAGCGCGCAGGCAATAGCTTGATAAAGACGTAAGATTGTTGCAGGATCAGCATTGGCGTCTTGGAATTCTCTGACATCACACCCATAATGGCGACGCAAAACCCGTGTTCCTACCCTTGTCATTAAACATTTATGGAGTGATTGTTGGCAATGCGCAAAGCCATACAAGAGAGAGCCATCCTTTTCGCTCATCCCGCACCGCATGCTTTAAGCCCCTTTGCTTGTCTTTGTGGTAGAAACCGTTGGGGTCGCCGCAACAACAGGGGCTGGTTTTTCAGCAATCTGACCAAGCAGCAAAGGGTATTTTGCTGCCTCTTCACTTAAACAAATTTCCTCACCCTTGCCCGGTGAACGTTGACCAGCAACAAAATCGGCATTGGTTAAAATAACATAAGTGTTCTCACGCATCATAAAACTCCTTTAAAGAGGGGAAGAGGTTGTGGAGGGACCCATTTTGACCCCGCCGTGTTTATGGCTTGCGCCAACAGATTTTTGATTATGCTGTAAATCTTTTGCTTCAATCTGCACACTGCCCGTTAATTCAACACGGGTTGCTTGATGAGAAAGCACCAAACCTTGTGCACTCAAATGAATTTGGTTTTCCCCATGGGAGAGAATAAGTTCATCTTTTGTCATCCGCAAAGCGCCACCGGCATAACAGAGCGCCAACTCTTCGGCGTGACGGGCTGGATTAGGCATATCCTCACTATAGCTATCGCGTACAACCAGAGAGGCAGAGCCAATCTCACCATGGGGGTTCAACAACCGCACCGGATCACCAACATGGAGCGGCATATTGCTGGAAACAGCCCCCGCCGCTTCTTGCGCTTGTAGCCAAGGCGATAAAACCGCTTGTCCATTGGCACTCTCAGAGAAAAGTTTCACCCGAACCCTATGGCCATCAACTTGCACAACCCGCCCAATCATGTGTTGGTTGGCAAGACAGCGTTCAAGGGCATCAAGACGCTTCATGATTTGTCGAAAGGTATCACTTAAGAGATATGCGTCATTCATGCCCCCACCTCATTGTCCCATGAAATCAAACCACTTTTGAGTTTTCCCTCATCACAAAAAATATCTTTTCCCAAATGATACAAATCTTGGTGCCATTCCACCACACTAATCGACACACCACGCTGCTTAATCGCCGCAGAGATAATCGGTTCAATCTGGACATCACGCGGGGCACTCAAATGCGTTAGCCCCCACAATTGCCCGCTATGGCATAAAACCGCAATAGCTTCTGCCAGAAGCCAACTTTGGATATCACGCTCTTTACCCGTGGTAATAATAAAAGCCCCTAAATGAAGATCAGTACTCTGCTGTCCAGAAGCCACAGAACTCAAGCGGCTTTCTAACACCGCAACCCGTATTGCTGGAGCCACAAGCATTTGTGTTTCCAATTCTTCTAAATTAAAACGCCCAAATTGACAGCCGCAATCACGCACATCCGGCAAAGCGCCTTTAAGGCTCCGTATCACCGCTTCACGAAACTGATTAATGCGCCCTGCTTGTGTGATCGTTTGACTCATGAAAAGACCCTTCCCAGCCAATCTTCTGCCGCTTTGACAATTTCCACTTTATTGCGTTCTGAAAGCCCCAAATAAGGACGGGCGGGCATGGTTACCTGATGCACACAAACAAAGCGGTGTGCTTTGCTGCTTTTCAGAAAAAAGCGCAGTGTCTTGCCATTTTTCGGGTGAATAACCCCACCCAATTGATGAATCCGTGCATAAACCAACCCACTCCCCACAATCACCTTTTCTGGTGAAGCTTTCATATCAATGGAGCGTGAAAGCGCCCCACTGGCAAAAAGAATGGAGGTGCGAGCATAATTGTTTTTCCACTTCTCTCCTTGGGCAGAGGTTTTTTCACTTTGAATCCGCCGCCTTGTGCTCTCTTGAATGAGACGTCCAACCCCTTGTGCCAAAGTCCCCATCGAGCTATCAGCCCCCTTTTGCAAAAAGGATAAAGCCGCTTCAAGCCCTGTCTCTTTAATCTCAATATGGGTTGCAACAGACATATTACCTTCCCATCAAACGCGGCTTAGCATGGAAAAAAGCCCCATCCTTAACAGGACCATCTTCGCTCATAATTTTAGGTTCATCCACACCCAAACCCGCTTTGCCTTCCGCAATGCGTTTCAGTAAATCAACCGCCTGTTTGTAACGATCTTCAATGGTGGTGGTCAGTGCCGTATGGCGTATGGCTAAATTATAAACAGCAATATTGACACAGATCATACCCAGAGCCGCTGGCTGTCCAACAATGGGGACACAGTAGCGATGAGACAGATGCACATCAATCTCACCACTTGCCTGTTCAAGCGCAAGATCAATGGCTTTTCTTAAAAGAACTGGATCAGAATGCTCATCCATCCCACATAAGTCGGTCAAGAAATCAACGCCCCAGAGCTCTTCAATCAATCTTTTGCTTGCATAAGCCATGTTTAAAAGTTTCCCTTAGACAACTTCTTGCAACAAAACACCGGCATCTTTTGCGGCGACCAATTCACAAACGCGTTCACCAACACGCACCCGTTTACCGCCCGACAAGCCGATATCTGGATCTTGGATCACTCCAGACAAACGCTCGCCTAACTGAGCACTAAAGCCCCAACTGATCACCGAACCATCTGCCTGTTGTTTGGTAGGATCAATATAAAGCAGAGCAATCTTATTGCCCCAAACGCGTGCCAATTGTGCCGCGCGTCCTTTGCGGGCCAAATTCACTTGCGATTCACCAATGAGTAACCGATCGGGGTGTATTTCCATCAGATCAGCAAATTGCGCCTTGGTGACAAAACCATCAGCAGTGCCACCCCCCTTAACGGCTTTAATGATTTTGGGATGACGTTTGAGTTTTGACCAAACAACTTTGCCCATAACAATGGTGTTGGGTGTATAGACGAGACTTTTATCCATCGCCTCATCTAAAACAGCATAAGGGTCAGATTTCTCATAATCGCTAAATTTATTTTCACCCTTAAGCGTAATCACCCGCTCTGGTGCGTAATTTTCACTTCTTTGCACAAGCGCTGCCACACGCACTTCACGCCCCAACTCCAGCAAATTGGCAAGACCTTCTACTGCTGTCTTTTCGGGGTTATAACGAGAGCGCTTTTCTGCTCGTGCGCGTGCCGCTGCTTCAATATCTGAATTGGGGATAAGATCATCAAGTCCGTAATCTTTGACACTGGCTTCCCGTTCAAAGGCAGAAAATTCCACCACATTCGGGCGTCCTTTCCGCCCTATCTCAAGCTCAGGCACCGTAAAATTTTCCGCTAAGGGAAATTCACTATATTTAAACACTTCACTTAAAACAGAAACACGGGGCAAAACTCTATCGCCAATAAGAGAGCCAGCTGGATTGCGATAACCAATAGCAATAGCGGTGAGTGTTGGATCAATGGGAAAAGGTCTGTTCATCATAAGCCTCGATTAATTAATTTTAAAAGAAATAACATCACCAGCAGAACCATCACTCATGGCAATACCAATGGTGCGATCTGCGGCTTCCGCTTTAATGGCGTGTCCTTTGGGGTCAGAGGTCAAAAAATCACCAAAGGAAACATTGCCTCCACAAACTACTTCGCCCCAACCACATTGGCCAACATCAAGCATCTCACCAGCCTTTGCACTCAATGACCCAGCAGTCCCTAATAATTTATCACCCTTACCAGAAGCCGTTGCCACCATTCCCTCAGTGCGCGCTGCAACAATGCAATAAGGTGAAATCACATCTATGGCGCGAAAAGATTTAATTAAAATCATCGTACTCATGATTGGCGCTCCTTTTGTTCGCAAATATAATCAACTGCTTGGCTAATGGTGATATCCCACCCTTTTTGCTTCTGCTCTTCCTTATAATGACGTGCCGCAACAGCAATCTCTTCTGGCGCAAGCTTTGGTTCTTGCTTGAGACAAGAGGTCTCCAAAGGACTCCTAGCGGCAAGCGCCGGCAACTTCTCGACCAAACTTTTAAAATGTTCCACACCCCCTTCAAAGCTACAGAGTGCACGATATTCCTCGCGGGCAGCAGGCAAAATTTTGCCCTCTTCAATGGCCTTGTCTAAAAGGCTCTCAATAGCCTTATTTTTCTGCTCTTCTTGCAAAAGCGCTAAATCTTCTTGCACCTTTGTCAATTGGGAATTTAATTCCGCGCGTTCTTTTTCGCGCGCTTTAAGCGTTGCTAAAATCTCATCCGCTTTAGCATCTTCTGCCAGCTCCAGAGCACTGGCAATGGCTGTCAAATCCATCATTTTCTCCGTCAAAGTTATAGGGGAAGGCTGTTCACGGCTTAAAGCCGTCATGACAAGGGCTGGACGGTTCACCAAACCAGCACCGGCTAAATTTAAAATTTCACCTTTCTTCGAATGGCGAAACTCCGGCGAAAGATAGCGATATTCTCGGGCAACAATCTTTTTAGCGGCCATATCGGTCCATTTAACCCGCCCCCAAATTGCACCATCCCGCTCTGCTAATTCTTCAATCCAGCCACTTGCCGGCGCTTCCAAGCCATTTCTCGCTCGGTGATGTTGCCCATGCTCATAATCAATCACAAGCGGTCCTTTATTGGCTGCAAAAGCTTTTAAAATGGTTTGCGGACGATAATGCCATTGTCGTCCATCACGAGCCTTCACATGCGGCGCTTTGGGCAAAAGCTCTACCCACTCAGGCGCTTGGCTAACGGTAACGTCTTGGCAAAGATCTATTAACGCGGCATGAAATGTCTCGTCATGACATATCTCAGCATGCCCATCTTCGCCATTTTCGTGAAATTCTTGCTCCATAAACATTGCCTATTGCTTTACAATTGTCATTGCCAATACAATGCATGAAACTTACTCCCACTATAAGTCTGACACTGTCAGTCAAAAGAGCATTTCTCAAAAAAGCACTCTTTTCCCTATTATTCTTCTTGTGAGAGCCCCCCGTGTCAAACCATCCCATAAAATCGTTTTCAAAGGCACTTCAAAGGCGATAGAGCGCCGTTGTGAAGTTAGAGGTACAATTTATCGTCTTATACAAAAAAGCCTCTTTCAAGCTGTTTTTTTTAAGATTGCTTTTTGGCTTAAAAACATTATATCATTGAAGGTAAGGCGTGAGCCAGTTATACCAGGACGGTTTTACCGGATCTGCGAGGAGTTGACCGCCCTCCACGCCTTCTCATTTTCCTCGCCTCTTTTCCATTAAGAACAAAAGACTTTCTTCCTGTTGTTTTCTTTACAACAACCTCTCGCCCTTTTTTTCAGCCGCATCCAATAAGCGTCCAATTTCTCTAGAGCTCTTTTTATGCATGGAGGTCAACCACCATTCTTGTTTGCTTGCCACGAATTTAACTGCTAAGCGCCACCATACCCCATCATTTTCACCCAAAAACACAACGCTCGGTACACCTTTTCGCCTGATAATGCCATGGGGTTTTATGAATGTTTGAATGGCGCCACGAAAATCATCCAAGCGAAGATCACGCGCTTGATGCTCTAACAAAATATGTTTCAAACTGTCTGAAGATAAGCGAATAAGAGAACCGTCCGCTGCAAAAACATCACCCACCTTTTGGATCATTGGGGCAATGGGAATAAACCCGCGAGGCATACGTCCTTCAAACATGGCTTCCAAAAGTGGTGAACCCACAATATCTTCAATGGCAATGCGTTTTCGATTGTCCCCCATCACAGAAACTTTATCACTCAAAAAATTGCTTAAGTTTTGCGCGCGATGTTTCCCAGGATTAGAATGCCAACCAGGATCAATCCCCTTTGGTATCTTCTCAATTTTCCCCGTTCGCTTATTGTGCCAAACCTTCTGCTCCACTTGAAGTGGCGGCGAATCCTCTTCATAGCCTAAATCTTCTGCTTCATAACGGCTTACCTGTCGCACACTACATTTACACCGCCAGCCATTGGGTGGATAAAGCCAATCCCAAACCGGATCATCAACAGGTGCCGTAAACCCCACCCAACTTTCATGTTCTAAACGCTTATGTTCTGAACTCGACAAAGCATAGGTGAGATAGGGCAAAAATTCTTTATTATTTTGTGTGCGCTCCCACTCGCCTGCTGCATGTGCACTCATGGTATTAGCCCAATAGACCGTCTCTAAGCGTCGCGGGCTGCCCAATTGCACCACGCTCTTTTCACCAGTTTTGGGGTCAATGCTGGTCTTTTTACCCCACCAACCCTTTTCTTGTAAAATCGGCATCAGATTTTTTTGAAATTCTTGAAAAGGAACTTGATGTTTTATAGCCTCTCCAACCGCTTGTTTAAAATCTTCTAAAATGTCATAGCCTAGCGATTTTGCCACGGTAAAGGAAAAGGCATGTTCTTCTGGTGCTATATCACGCCAATCAAAGCTTGGAACAAGTGCCTTGGCTTCAAAATAACGGGTGACCTCTTTAGGGGCGGTTTTAAAAAGTTCCTCATCCATGATACCCAAGCCCACGTGCAATCATTTGCACCTTTGCCAAGCGCGCTGCTAATGCATGATGATCCATCTCACCCAATAATTCATCTAAGCCTTTAAGGATATCCTCATAACTTTTTGCTTCTCTCACAAGCTTTTTAAAAGGCTCTAAAAGGGGTTCTAAGTCCTCTTCCCAGTCGCTTAAAGCTTCTTGTGAAAGCCGGTCCAATTCGTCGTGATGTTTCCCACCCTGCTCTTTTCCACCCTTGTCCTCTCTTGTCACAGAAACATCAAAAACACCTCCACAATCAGCACAAACATGAGCTTTTTGTCTTGCCTCACCATCCTCTTGTCCCCTCTCATCATCAAGCGAATTATCAGGAGCCTTTAAAACATCCTCTTCCTTTTTTGGTTGCGAAAAGCCAATCTTATTGCGCACTTCTTGCGCCCCAACACGCAAACCCAAGGGCACAAGTTTTTCCAAAGCGTCACTGATGGCTTTAATATCTTCATTTTCAGAAATCGGCCAATAGACAAGGGGAGTGCGCTCTTGGCGCCCAAAATTAATCTCAACAAAGGGCACAATCAAATCACGATTAGCTGTCAAGGCTAATTGGCGTGCATCAGCTCTTGCAATATCATGGCGTACATTTTCATGAATGCGCGCTTGCGAAAAAGACGAACCTTCATCCGTCGTCATCGTTTGCCCCAATACCCCTTTAGAAATCTGCCGATCTAAATATTCCGCTTTGACACCAAAAACCGCATTGCCACTGCCCCCTGCCGCTTCAATAAATTCAATCTCCATCTCTTTGGGAATAATCGCTGCCGCATCACTGGATAAATCACGCACCGCTTGAATGAGAACCCGTCGCTCCTCATGAGAAGAGCTTGCCCCATATTTACCCACACGCAAAGGCATGCCATAAACTTCTAAAAATGCCATCCAATCTTTTAAGGTATAAGATTTAAACAAAAAAGCCCAAGCTGCAAGCCGCGCAAGCCCAGAACGAATAGGCAAACCGCTTTTCAACTTGGGTCTGTGAATAGAAAATTTATAAGCAGGCAATTCACTTCCATAGAGAGAGCCCTCTTCTTTTAAACGCAAATGAAAACCATCCCGCCGATCCAATTGAAAAAACCGCTGGTCACGCCATTTCCAAGCAACCGGCCACCATTCCTTGGCACTCTTGTCCCACAAGGTTTCTACAACCGCATAACCTTTCCCCAAAGCATCCAATAAATCCGTCACATAATCATCAACAAAGGTAGGTGCACTGATCACTTCCCGCACCGCATCTGCTATCTTTTTGTCCTGTGCACTGCTGCTTGCTGCAATCACACTAGGTTCCACCCCTGTAAGGGCATTTTTACGCATGCCAAGCACAGCACGATAATGCAAATCACGCTCTTCCATATCATCGGCAAGTTGGAAAAACTGCTCTGGATGCCCCTGTGCTGCCTGTTGCAAAATATCAGCAAGTTGCGCAGGGGTGAGACCACTGACAATGGTTTGTGACCATACATCACGAACACCGCCAACGGTAGGGCTTGCAACTTCTCGCTCCAACCCTTTGATATTAAGCGCCCTGACCCACTGATCTAAAAGTTTTACCATCTCATTATCCCATCAATAAATCTTTGATCGCATTGTTGAAAAAAAAAGCGTTGAAAAGAGCGAGCTTTCATCAAAATGATAAGCCTCTCTTACAGGTGTATAATCATAAATTTCAGGAGTTTGGCGGCTGGCAAAATAAGCCAAAGCGCAAGCAATCGCGCTATCACCATGGCGCATAAAACCGTCACTGCCTTTAAAACGGTGATTGTCTGGAATTTTCACAATGCCATTGACATAAGCAAGCGCTTGATGATCGGCAACAATGTCACTATCGCGCGGCAAAACAATCGTCCCATCATCCCCAAAAGCTTCTAAATAAGCCGGCATTTCCTTGCCATACCAACTTTGTGACAAGGGAACTTCCTTCACAAGAGCTCCATAACGTTGCGCCGCTTTTTCGGCTAAATAAGCCCCATTGCCCCGCGCATCTAACGCGCCGCCCATCAAACGCGGCAAACCATTCACCCCATAAAATAAAATCTCTCTTTGTTGATCAAACGGCGTATTGCGCAATTCCACCATAAACCGTACACGGCGCACCAAATCTTGTCCCACCTCCATCACCACAATGGAGGTGGCATCACCACTGCGGGCAAAATCAACGCCAAAAACATGTTGGCGCCGCCGGTCAAGCCCAGCATGAAGAGGTTTTATATGCTTCTCACACCAAGCAAAAGCAGCAACACTTCGTTGATGTTCCGATTGATTTTTAAAATCATCCACACAAGCAAAACGCAACACCGCAATACCCGGAACACAACAATTT
>NZ_JBHIQZ010000031.1:0-11439 GCF_042196865.1 Bartonella sp. AC130YNZD | reverse complement strand
GTTGATGTTCCGATTGATTTTTAAAATCATCCACACAAGCAAAACGCAACACCGCAATACCCGGAACACAACAATTTTCAATCTGCAAACGTGTTAAAGCCGCCCCTTCTTGGTCGGCTGGTATGGCATCTAATTCTTGGCGCATAGCAGCCAAACGCACCCCATAAGAGGCACGAATTTGCTCTTCCCATTGTTGCTCAGATGCTAAACTCCACACCTCCCCCTTCATGGCACAAACCCGTTTAAACAAGCCATTTTTAACAGCGACACCAAAGGGATAACAATGCACCGAAAAAGGCACTTTGCCTGCTCGTGCTTCACGGATCAGTTCATTGAAAGGATTGAGTACACCATTATGGGTGGAGATCACACGGATTTTTCCTCCCCAAATGAGCAAAGCATTGACAGCATCCAAAACAGCGCGCACATCTTGATGAAACGCCGCCTCATCAATCACTACAATGCCCTGTAACCCCCGAATGTTTTCAGGGCGGCTAGAAAGCGCCTCAACCCGAAATCCCGAAGCAAAACGCACCCGATAAGCAGAGATATATTTCGTTGAACCATCCGCCCTTTGATCAGAGAATAAAAATTCCTCCACATCCCCACTGTGGCTTGTAATGGCTCTGGCAAAATTGCTCACATAGCCAATAAATTCACGCCCCTTGTCTCTGGTGTCACCAATATAAAAAACATTATCGCCCCCTGCCTTAACGGTTGCCGCCGCAATAAGAGTATCATCCAAAGCTTCAGCAAAAGTAATACCGGTGCGCCGCCCCTTTTCCACCAATTTTAACGGTGATTTATCCTCAATCCATGCCCGTTGATGCGCCATCAAAACGCCTTCCGCTAAGGGATCACTCTCTTTGGGAAAAGCACTTTTCCGCCAAATATCAAAACCACCTTGATGATCAAAGACATGACTTTTTGAAAAGGGCTGTTCAGCCATGTTTTACCCCCAACACCTGCGCACGTATAGCCCGCGCTGTTTCTTCTGAGAGCCCCGCCGCTGCTGCTGCCACATCAACCGCTTTACTTGCTTTAGTGGTAAAATCCTTCTCTAATCTTTGCCGTCTGGTGGTCGACAAATGTTCAGCCGCCAAAACCCCTTTGAGCGCATTGGCTAATTCTTGTGCTGCTTTTGGCGAAAGGTTTTTCCCACTGCTCAACGTTGAAAAAATCAGTTCTTTAATCGCTGCCGCCGTCAAAAGAGTGATATTATCAGAAGCTTTGGCATCAAAACGCTGAGAGAGGCTTGCGGCAATTTCTCTTGTCTGTTCTAGGCGCCGTGACATCACGGCTAGCCGCAAAGAATAACGATTAAAACTCGAAAAGGAGGGTATAGAAAAGCTTAAACCCGTTTCCTTTCGTAAAGCCTTCAAAGCTGCTTTAAATTCATCATAAATGGCTTTTTGCGTCTTTTCACGCCCGTTTAAAGCCTCAGCAGCAGCAGCAATAATTTGATCACAAGCTTGCGGCAATAAATCAATCGCCGTTAAACGTCCACGCCCGACCTTGCGCATCCTTCACCTCATATTTTATTGATGAACGTTTAGGCCGCTTAATCCCCTCAATGGAAAAGCTTCGGTCTAAATGACGCGCTCCCCGTTCTGTTAATGCCGCAAGAAAAACCGAACCCACACATTTTAACGTAACAGCACCTTGATCTTCCATCCATGCCAGTTCATTATGCACAAAGTCGCGATCGCGCCTGATGCCATAACTGTATAAAAGCCGCTCAATCATCGCACTCGATAAAGTTTCACTGCGCTCACAAGCAAGCCCTTTTAAAATAATCAACCGCGCTTCTTCACGGATGATTTTATCCATATCTGCTTTCATTTCTTGGCATTCTCCAACAAAAACTCTTGCAAGCGCTCACCAATGGCTGCCACCGGTTGTAATTGTGCAGAAAGCGTATTGAGGCGACCATTCAATTTCTCCATATTTACTTCCAATCTTTGCAGCGCATCACGATCAGGCAAAAAATCCATCTCTGTTTCTAACTTTTGCACACGCTCTTTAAGCGCCGTGATATCTTTCAGCATTTCCCGCGCACCGGAAGAAAAATAGGCTCTCAAAACCCCACAAATCGCAATAACCGATAACAATAAAGACAACCAGCCATTGGCAACACTGATATCCAAGTTCACTTAAAAGTCCCCTCTCTTGTGCCTAAAATCGCCCTCTCCGCAGCTTTTCTGCGCTGTTCACAAATCAATAAAGCAGCACGATCACGCCCCCAATAGTGCACCACTTCGCGCGCATTCAAAGCACGCTCTGGCAATAAAGCTGGGCGGGAACACGCCATGCGAACAACAGGCGGCAATTCAACCGATAAAAAATGATAAGAAAGGCTACCCACCGGCTTGTGTGTTGAGCAAGCGCACACGCTCAAGCCCAATGCCACCGCCAGTAACCGGCAACTTCCCATTGACTTCCTCCATTTTGATAAGCTTTTGTTCTAAAGCAGAAATCACCCCTTGCGCTCGATGCTCAGATTCCAACGCTGCTTGTCTTTGTCGCTCTTGTACAAGCAGTGCACGTGCTGAAGCCTTGGCAATCTCCAACTGCCAATACAAATCACGTGCCTTTTCCGCTTTTAAAATTTGCGCTTTCATAAAGCCAAAAGCCGCCAACATCACACTGACAAAAAAAAGCAGACCAAAAGACAGTTTTGAAACAGGGCTAAACATTGCTTTTATCTCCCCACCCCGTTATCTCCACCCCATCATAGGAGCGGCTATGCCGCTTATGGGAATGTTTCCTATTAGAAAAATCCAACGAGCCAAAGCCACGATGCACCCCCAGATTGCCAACAATAATCGCCACCATCGAAGGAATAGAAATGCTCGCCATATCAACAATATGCGGAGCCCCCCACAAACCACCAGAAACGAGCAAAAAAATAACCCCCCAAGCAAACCAAAAAGACCACCATAAATAGAGCCTAGAACCACGATAAGAGGGCTTCATGCTTTCACCTCGCCTCCAAGCCCCAAAAGCTTTTTGGCGCGGTTCAAATAAATCAAACGTTGCACAAGTCCATTCTTGCCCCCATTGATCGCCTTGGTAATCCTGAGATAATCATCTTGATCAGCCAGCCTATTCAAGCCTTTCATTTGCCAAAACCAAACAGCAGACCAAAGCGCTGCTGGAAACTTTTCCAACTCTTCTGGAAAATCTTCACAATCAACCGCTTGTTTATCGACTGAGCACCAAAACCTCGTAAAACGGCGATAATTATTGCGCCCCGTCAACTGGATCAAACCACGCCCCTTAAAGCGCACCCCATCACCAGGGTTGATATTGCCTAAATCACGCCGCCCCTCATAAGCACGCCCAGAGGCATATTCACGCAGGGTAAAAAAGCCATCACTCTCATGCGCACATTGGCTTAAAAAATGCGCAATACGCAACGGTGTTGTGAGTGCCCCATAGGATAAAACTTCAGGCAACACGCGTGCCATTTCAACAATAATAAAATCTTGACGCGCATGATGCGCCAGTTTAGGCGCAAGGCGGTGAAGAAAAGAAGCATCTATTGAAATCATAACAAACCACTCAATGCATAAAAACCCATGCGCAGTTTATCGGATCTCCACCCCCCAATATAAGCCTGACACTGTCAGTCAAAACTCTCAATACTCATAAAACTCTGGAAATAACGAACCTTGTGGTTCTTGCAAAGATATTTTCTTCTTCAAGCGATAGGCTGTACGCACATGCATACCAGAAACAGCAGCGGCAGCATCCACCGACCAGCCTTTTTGCAACGCTTGCACCATTTTTTGCCGCCGTTCAGCATCTCTGCCAAGGGGGATAAGAAGGCGCACTCCCGAACCATTAAAACAAAAATAGTTGATCAATTGCTGCGCTTCTTCAAACCCAACAATCTCAATCAACCAATCCGCACTCTCAAGACGCCCAGGTATATAAACTTCTCGTCCACCAAAAGCCCGCATCATATTCCATGCTGCTTCACTGCCCGCAACATCAGCTATTTCTCGCAATAAGGCAGGAAAATCGCTATAGACTTCCTCTTGCATACATGCTTACCCCTCGCTTTTTACACTTTTACGGATTTTCCGCCCCCAAACATTCATCACTTCTCTAAAATCGCTCCCATTCATCTCGTCCAAAGCTTTACCACTTAACGCCATAACACTTTGATGAAAAGCCCCAAGCTCAAACACAGCATCCAGATTTAAACACTTCCATTGGGCACACAAAATGGAAATGCTTGGTTTCTTCCTCCATGAATCTTCGCGGTTTTTCCCTCTCCAGTCAACCCCACCCTCACGCTGCAACCAACCTTTCAACGCCTCAATGGCTCTGCATGCATCATCGCTATCGCGTAAAAAGCGAATATGATCAACGCCTGTCTGTCTTTTCACAAAGGCAAGCAACGCCTTATCTGAACGATCACGAATAATGCCAAGATTCCACCCAGCAATCCAAAGCGCCTGGAGCTTCTTGGCATATTTTCCCTCTAAAAGCTTGCCATTGACCTCACCCCCATATGCTCGCATTTCTTGCATCACAAAGCGCTGTTCTGAAAAATTCAAATCTTTTGCCGATTGCTTGCCTGTCAATCGAAAAAGCAGTGCGCGATAGGTCTCATCATCAAGACCTAACGCGCGTTTGCCCATATGAATAGCCGCTAAAGACATGGTATCCCCTTATTATCTCCCTTTTATGTCTTGGCTAAATCAAGCGTCACAGCCCGCCAAGGGCTTTCCAATGTATCGCGCTCATAAAAACGCACATATTCCTTAGATGTCGTCACACGGATCGCTTCACGAATGGCACGCATCGCCTCTTTCCAGCGTGGATCATCAATATCCAAACGCAGCAACATAAAGATTTCCCCCCGATTCACCTTACCTTCTTTATCCGTATTAAAAGCACGTGTAATAATCGCACGGATTTCAGGGCGTGCATCCGCAGACCACTCATTCAAACACTCATCAAGAAGGCTTTTAGCAATTTGCAATTGCGGTCCAAAATCAACACTTTCCTGAACTTGCACCTTAATGCGTTGCAAACCATCAAAGCTTGTGTAAGTACAATTGCCCTTTTTGCCACGCCGCTCCACACCATATTCTTGCGCAAGCAAGCTATCAAAACCACTCAAATCCGCAATCGTATGGTTGTTAAAACGTGCAATCCTTGCCGATAATTCTTTCGCAAAACCCATAATTTTGCGCACCGTTTCATCCTCAAGCAAATCCGCAGGGCGGATTAGGCTTACTGGCACCAAAGCCCCTTTCGCATCCTTCATATAACGCGTACCTTCAAGTTCAATTTGTGGATTCATCACCAACTTCCTCCTGTATTTTTTGAAACCGACGAAACGGTAAAACAGAACCCGATAAAGGGTCATATCCCGCTTTCAATTGCCAACGACACCGCATAAGCTCATGACCTAAAATATGATTATAGCCCGCGAGACGACGCAAATAATCATTCAATTCTCGAACATCTTTCGCACTCAGAAAAATGCCCTCCATTTCATGCTTGAGTAAAGCAGAACGCAAAGCAACCAAGCAATCTCTCACCATATAAGGGTTCCGTTCCATCATTTTCCGCCTCCAAAATCCATATGAATAACCGTTCCTTTCTCACCCTCATCACTCTTGGCATGAAGCGCTTGGCTACAACGTAAAGCTTCCACAACTTGGCCTTCCAAAACCGCATCAGCCTCCCCCAAACGGTGAACACTCAACTCCAATTCAAGCAATAACGCCAAATCAACACACAATTTAAGCTTTTCTCCAATATCAAAACCGCATTGATAATCGTCATAAAGACCAACAAGCGTATCGGATAATTCTTTGTCGCATAAAGGGATCATGCCAATTCCTCCACGTCACGGTTTTTCCATGCCGCTTTGACATGTTTAAGGGTCACCTCACACCCATCTCCAAGCGCTGCCATGCGTGCCAACATCATGGTTTTGTCAATTTGCCGCAAAGCTCCTGCTTTCAAACCAATTCCCGTCAAAAACTTTATCGCACCAACATCTTCAATCCCCCAATCATGAATGCGCGCTGCAATATCCTCACTATAGGGCTTGCGACGCTTCAAATGCATCGCCAATCGGCTTTTAATTTGCGCATAAGAGGGACCATTTTGACGATGAACCAACCGTCCAGAGATTTCATCATTGCCAACCAAAGCCAACCCCGTACCATTGATATCAACAAAGTGGCGCAACTGATTAATCGCTTCATCCGTTAAATTTTGCGCCTCATCAACGATCAACAACGTGCCACTGCCCACGCGCTCTAACTTTTTGCCAATAGCACGCGTTAAGCGGGTGGGATTATATTCCACCACCTCCAATTCTGCTGCCATATCATTCAAAATACCATGAACACTACGCGTATGCGGGCTTGCTGTCACCAGATAAACATGCGGGCGGGTCGCGCGGTAATGGCGGCAGGTTTCGGTCTTACCACTGCCCGCATCAAGCGTAATCATCACCATATCCCCCGTACTTTGCGCCAGTGTTAAAGTATCAATGATCTCACTAGCAATTCGATTCCTCTGAAAAGCCGGCTTTTCAGGAATGCGCTCCAAAAACCCCGCTGTTTCCTTTAAAACCTCAACCCATTGTTGAACCTTCGCATTTTGCTTCCCCAACTGTCCCGCATAACTGCCCGCATACCATTGCGAAAACGTCCCATCCGGCATGCCTATGCGCCGCGCCACTTCCGCCTTAGACCAATCATTCATTTGCCCCAAAGCTCTCACTGAATCCACAAGCTCATTCCATAAAGCAATGTCATCACTGTTGCGGTTTTGTGCTGTGCCATTGGGCTGGATTTTAGGTCGCGCCCAAGGATTTTTATCGACCGTTGCATTTATCGCGTTTTTCATGTATATTCCCCTCTGTATTGATTTTAGACTATTGATAAGGGGAAGGGCTCCCACCCGCCCCTTATCTTTTGTCTTCAATAAACATTTAAAGCCGTACGCGATACTAAAACGGCTAACCTTGCAAATCCCCTCTCTTTCTCACACATCAGAGAACTTGCTAACTCCACGCATCTCTCCCGATCAGGCAAAGATACCTAGAAACTTCATGTATTGATTTAAACTTTTAAAGGATTAAGATTCCTCCCCCCCTTTCTTTGTTAACGCTTCAACCCCGCACATGGACCTCAACCGGTCCCCTTAAATCCCCCCTCTCTTTTCCTATTTCCTTATTCTATTGCTTGGGAAACTTGATCACCTCACGCCCCTCATCAGAGGCGGAAAGCTTTCTCAAAGCTTTATGCAAGTGTTGACTAAATTCTCGAGCCCCCAAAGCCTCATCATCGTCTGCTGTCAAAGCTAAATTCCCCACATTGTTTGGCATCAAGCGGCTCACCTTTGGCTTTATCGGAAGCTTCGATTTGAACGCTTCATCTTTTTTCTCAAGGCGCCCATAAACATCGGCCAAGTGATCAGGCGCAAGCTTTGCCGCTAGCTGTTTTTCTGCTTTAACAGCCTTCACATATTCTTTACGCAAACGCCCATTCAAGCGCGCCGCCTGCTGGTCATAAAAACCTACATCACAAAGGCATGGTGCCAGACAAAGCAACCGATTGTTCAAATCATAAACCCGTAAATCCTGATGCAAATTATCCGGATCAAAGCGTACAATCACTTTTTTCCCCGCATGCTCATTCAACGCCCGCGCCCAATAACGATTGCCATAAAAATGGATCTCGCCCGTACCCTTTTGCGCACGCAATGCTTCTGAGGTTAAAAGCCATAAAGCCCGTTGTGCTGCCGTTGCTTGCCGAACTATTGTCCCCTCTGCTTGCAAGCTCTCAGTAAAGGTCTCATCAAAACTGCGCCCCGCACAATTAACCGCCTTACGCCCCGCTTGCGCATTATGCGCCACAATTTGCGCACCAACATGGGCTTTAAACGCTTCAAATCCTATCGCGCGCTTGCCATAATCTTCAGGCTTGGCATCCGGTTTATTGCCCGTATAAGCCCCCGCACAAAAGGGATGTTTAGAAATCGCTTCTGCCAGATCACGCCATGCCCGCTCAATCGGTTTAGACTGTCCGCTATAAGGGGTGGTCCATTGCAATTGCACACCCAAACTCGTCAAAAGCCCTTGCGGATCATCCGGCTTAATCTTAAAACGAAAGCGGTTTTGCACACCTCCAGAAATCCACTTGCTGGTAAAGGCACGCCCATTATCCAAGGTCATACGCTCCGGTATGCCATAAGCTTCTACCATGTCCCCAATCACCAAACGCACGATTTCCTAACTCTCAGCATCCGATAAGCGCCACGATAAAATCTTGCCCGAATAAAGATCTTGAATGGCAATCAGATAAAGCCGCACAGGCTTCTCTGTCCAAGGAACACTCACAAAAACATCCAGCTTATGCCCGTCCATATTCACTGCTTGCAATGCATGCAGGCTGGAGCGATCACGCCGTTGGGCTGGATAAAGCTTTTTTGCCTTTTCTTCTCCCTCACGTGCTAAAACCACAACCGCTTTGGAAATTTGCGCCTTAAAACGACGCCGCAAAGCCCGCTCTGAAGGAATGGGCTCAAAACCCCGCTCCTGCGCAACCGAAACCATGCGCCGATAACACGCCGAAAAAGCAGGTTTAGAGGGGCGCAAATAATCCGAACAAAAAACCTCCCACGCCCCCTCATGACACGGCGCAAATTGCGAAACATTCTCCTCACCATAACAAGGCGCTAAGGCTGCCAACCAATCAGGGCGCTCATACCCTTCAACCATCTGCCGCCAATTAAAAAGCGACATCCGGCTCACACCAAAGTGCACCGCACTCAAACTTGCCGCATCATGCACACCCATACCAGAAACAAGCAAATCATCCATAAAGCAAAGTGCCTTCAAACGCTCTTCACAGCGCCTTTTATGCGCCTTGGAAAGCCCCTCATAACGCACCCAAATACTTGTCTTTTGATCCCTTTTCTCTGTCTTTTCTTCTATACAAATTCCACCAAACCGCACCAACAATGCCGCCCGCGCCCCCGCCGGCAATAACGAAATGTGAACTTCTACAACAGGACGAGAAACCCCTTTAACTTTACGTGTCAAACCACTTTGATGACGCCATGTGGTCGCCAAAATCTTACGCAATCCGCCCTTACTCTTAGGCAACCCTGGCAAAGCTGCCTCAGCCAATTCGGCAATACTAAACCATTCTTTCATGGCTGCCCCCGTTTAATTTGCACCGGCGTTGCGCGCATGGCTTTCAATTGCGCTGCAATCTCCCGCTGTTCCTGCTGCAACCGCGCAATTTCTGCTAACCGCGCCTCATCTCCTTGCAACAGCAACAATCCATCTTCACTCACCACCTCATCCCAGAGCCAATAGGCTTCTGTTGCCCGCACAAAGGCTTTAAACCGCGGCAGGGAAATATCCACCTGCTTACTTTCCGCAACATACGCATCCAAACTCGCCTTACTTAAACAAGTAATCCCTAAATAATGCGCCATACGCTCCGCAATCACACTGCGCTCATGCCGACATTCTCTCAAAGCCCGCGCCATCGCACGCTTAATGCGTGAGCGAAACCGCCCTAAATCAATCTGCGCAACGGGTTCACGACAGGGAAAAACCGGCTTTTGAAAAAAATCAAGCTGCCCGCAACCATGCCTCTTCATGCCTGCTCCTCCCCTCGTTCTCTTGCAAGATAATCACAAAACCGCGCCTTTGTCTGCGCATCTGCCCTCTGCCACACCCCTAATAACTGAGCAAAAATCCGTTCCTGTTCATTAATTTGCGGCGGCGTATTAACCCCATTGACCAAATCAACAGCCCGCCTCAAATCCCCATCAACCTGTTGCAAAGCAATCGCCACCCGCCGTTGCGCAACCGGCTCCATCTTGGCTAATTTCAACAATTGCGCTTGATTATCCGCCAATGCTGTCCCCCGCAAAACAGAGCGTAATTCTGGCTGTAAATACTTGGAAATACGATTAAGTCGTCTCACTGACTCTTCAGATAAACCAATGCGATCTGCCACATGTTTAGCAAAGCAGAAAGCGATCTCTTTGCCACTATCTTCATCGGTATGAGAAATTCGGTCAACTTGACCGAATTTTTTTTCATCATGCAATTGTGCAATGTTTGCACTATTGCTCGGTTGAGCAATATGGTCAACTTGACCCAATTGCTCTAAATGCCCATCACCGTCGATCAAAGGTGCAACTTGCACCTTTGATTTTTTATTCCGACCAATCTTAATCTCCCCATACTTCTTTTCCCACAATTCGCGGTAAGTCTGGACAAAAAGCGCACGGTCAATAACAGACAATTCATTGCGAAACAGGTTTTCAGCAACCTCTAAAAGCGCGGCATTGTCCTTATCAGCCTGCACCACAACGGCATCAATATCACTATAGCCCAAAAGCTCAGCAGCACGAAGCCGATGCGCACCAGCAATAAGCGTATAATTGCCCTCTTTAGCATTGGGGGTATGGCGCACCGTAATCGGATTCATCAATCCCTCCCGCGCCATTGATTGTGCAAGTGCCTTGGCATGCTCATCATCCACAGGGCGTATACGCTCCGGTACCACAATCACATCAAGAGCAAGCTTTTGAAACTGTGCCATCACGCCCCCACCTTTCTGATCTCTTTAAAGAACAAATCCATCGCACGCCCCGCCCATCTTCGATAAGCTTTCGCAAATACAGGTTCTTCCAAACGCCGGTTAATCACTTGCATAGATAGAGAAATAGAAGTCCGCTGACGTGCCTGTATCGCAACAATACGCCGCCGTGGCACCTCAAACTGATAATGCAAAATATGAATAACAATCTGTCGTGCTAACGCTGCATCAAATAAGCCATGCGGGGGGTCAATAATATACCGGATCGGCAGATGCTTAAATCCACTACTCACGGCTTTTAAAGAACAGGAAAGCATCACCTGTAAACGTTCAACTTCTGAATAAGGATTAACGATATCGTTTCTGACATCTGGGGTCCATAAATTATAAGCAGCAACCATAACCACCCCCTATAAAAACAATATGACCACCATCTAACCGCCAGAACCAACCCATCCAAACGGCTGTTCTATGATGCAACTCTATGCAATTTATCTTGCCTATTTCGTACTGATCTTTAGACATTGATAAACCTTTTTATCTTATGGTATTTAAATTCATGGCAAATGCGTATGACACACGCAAAGCCGTGTAACGAAGTTCAAGCAGCATTACCGCGCAAAGCAGAATGCGCACGTGAATCTGTGTTGGCATGTTTTGCTGCTTTAAAAATGCGACGGCGACTTTTGGGGTAGCGGTCGCTAAAAACCTGCTCGACGGGCAAACCGATAAAATCGGCAATAGCACGTTCAGCTTTCTCGTTAGACCGTGTCCAGATATGTTGAACACTGGATGACGATAGTTGATAAGCTTTCGCGAGCTCCGCCAAGGTCAT
>NZ_JBHIQZ010000030.1:0-14433 GCF_042196865.1 Bartonella sp. AC130YNZD | reverse complement strand
CTAATGATTAAATCTGATCAATCAAATTTCCTATTTTATCATTGATCATTTTAATTATTCTATCAGAAAAAACGATCGTTTTTTCTGATAGAAAAATATATATTTATTTGACATTTTTTTTAAATAAAAATATATCAGTTTAAATCTAAATTGATATTTTTACTGAACATGACAAAATTTTACGCTTACTTGCGTGTTTCTCGTGATGGACAAGATACAGAAAATCAAAAATTTGGCTTGTTAGAATATGCTAACAAACATGGCTTTGCCCCACTTCACATTGAAGAGGAAATTGCAAGCAGAGGAAAAGATTGGCGTAAGCGTAAGCTTGGTGCTTTAATTGAAAAAGCAGAACGAGGAGATGTATTATTAACTCCTGAATTTTCTCGTATAGCTGGTTCTTCTCTTGCTGTCCTAGAAATTCTCAAAGCCGCTAGTGAACGTGGCTTAATTTTTCACGTGACAAAACAAAATCTTATCATGGACGGTAGTTTACAAAGTGATATCATCGCAACTGTATTAGGTATGGTAGCGCAGATTGAGAGACATTTAATTCAAACACGTACAAAAGAAGCGTTAAGTGTTGCTCGTCAACGTGGTATAAAACTAGGACGCCCAAAAGGAAGTACTGCTACGCAATTAAAGCTGGACAATCACATTGATGAAATTCAAGCCTTTATAAATGTTGGTTTATCACAGAACCGTATTGCTAAGACATTAGGAGTTAGTGTGAATACCTTGCGCTTATTTATTAAACGCAAAAATATCAAGCCTACAAAAATTAAGCCACTCATTACCATGCCAAGAGCATTGGAAAATTAAGGTAAGCTAAGCTGAAAAAATATCTGTTTGCATATCGGAATATATACCTAATTATACATAATTAATAAATATATGTTATTTATTCAGTGTTTATTTAGTAAATAAGGAATTTTATTAGGTTCCCGTTTTTCTTTAACAGGTTTATTGCTAATTTATCAAGCAAAACAAATGTATCATGCCTAGCCAATTACCTTCATAAAATATAATTTCAGCGGATATCTTCTCGTGCCAAGTTTTTACTCCCATCATTTTCTTTGATAAGAAGGATTATTTGTTAAAATGATAAATTGCTAGGATATATTGGCAGTTACAGGTGATTTACGTCCTTAGAATTAGAAGGATATCCTTCTCTTTTTACAATAAAGAAAGCATTAATAGTCTTTTATTATCCATACGTTGATTTTCTTTACTTTTATCCCCATAGCTCTTTCTTTGGTTTACTTATTCTACCAGATGACCACACCATAGCATTGTCGATATCTTGAGATAACATGGTTGGTCCATCTAAATCAATTAGATCACCTTTTTGTGCTAGCCACCAACATGGTGCTGCGGAAAGTGAAGTGCCAAGCATACAACCTATGAGAACTTGCAGCCCATTAGCCTTTGCTATCTGAATGGCGTTCAAAGCGGCCGTAACACCCCCAATTTTGTCAAGTTTTATATTAATCATATCGTAATATTTTAAAGCTATGTCGAAATGATTGACATTTAAAAAACTCTCATCGGCACAGATCAATACTGATCCGCGTTTAACTTGCAAGAGCAGGTCCTCATTACCGAAAGGAACAGGCTGCTCTAAAACTTTGACGCTATTATTGTTAAGCTCGTACAGCCATTCGCTTAAAGACACCTTTAAACTGCCGTTTGCATCAACAATTAATTGAGTATTTGGAAAGATATCTTTTAGTTTAGAAATTACACTGGTAGAGGTGGAATTATCAACCTTTAACTTGATGATTGGAAGTTGTTTATCGGTGAAATAATCTAATTCTTTATTATTTTGCAGAATTCCAATAGTTTGGGCTGTACAGATTTCTTTGGAAGTTTCTATACCAAGAAGTTTATTTACAGGGGTCTGGAGAATTTTACATTCTAAATCTATTAGAGCACAATCGACAGCATTTCGTGCAGGACCTGGGTACATAACTTCTAAGAGAGCTATCCGATTTATTCCGCATAATAACAGTTTTCGCACGGCTTCAATTTCAGCTTGAACACTTTCAAGATTATGACCACTTACAGAATAGGGATTACATTCGCCTCTACCAATTATTCCTTTATGTTCAAGTATTACTGTTAAAGTAAGTACGTCATAGTGCACTTCTCCTGCTATACGAAAAGGGTAAGTTAAAGATCGGGTAATGGTTTCTATGTATATGTTAGTGATTTTAATTGTATTTAAGTAAGTCATAAAACTTTTCCTTTTAAAAAATCCTCAACTCTAATTAGTTGCCTTTTTCCAGAAAGAAATGTATTTAACTTATCTGTTACAGAGATAGAAATCTGCATTTCCACATAATGAAATAGTGAGGAGAAGCGAGTTATGAATTCTTTTACATACCGATTGTCTAAGCCTTTAGAAAGGTCAATAGGCTTTATGTAAAGGATTGCCTTATCTTGAGCAACTTGAACAATTTGATATGCTAGTACATTTGATTTATAGTCGACTAGAGTTTCATCACAAAGTCCCAGGATTACATCTGCTGGTACAAAATTGTTAGATCCGTCCAGTAAATGTTCATCTTCTCTCCCCCTAAAGGATTGAATCATCCGAAAAGTAGATCCACAAGTACAATTTTCTGACGATGAGAAACGCACCAAATCACCTTGGTCATATCTTACAAAGGGCATGGCTTTATTACCAAAAGATGTTCCCACGAGTTTTCCATATCCGTCCTTACCAACATTGATGAGTTCGAAGTAACCACTGTCCTCTACTAAGTGATACTGGCGGCAGTTACATTCATATGCAATTAATGACATTTCTTCAGAGGAATATTCATCTAGTACTGGAATCCCCAGTTTTTTAGATAAGTTAACTCGCTCTTCTAAACTACTACGCTCTGAATTTGTACCAATCGCTTCGATGCCAATGCTCTCTAAGTTAAGTCCTGTGCTAGCAAGCCTTTGTAAATAGCTTGGAAGAGAAAGCAATAATGCAGGTTTTAGCTCACGTAGATGTGTTTCAACAACTTTTGTAGGTGCATCTTGGGAAACAGTAACATATTTATAATCTCCCAAGAGAGAAGTAAAACGTTCTGCTACAAAATAAATGCCATAACGAAGGTCTGTTGCTTTCATTTGGCGGCTCAAAAGTAACTCACAGTGTCGCATATACCGAACGTGTCGAAAGTAAACACTATCGCTGTCTTGATAAATAGTTAAATTTAAACCGCTAGAGCCAGAGGTGCGGGCAGAGTGTAATACCTCTGGTTTTATCGTAGACATACATTGTTTATCAAATTCAGCTTCTACCATCATTTCCTTTGACACGATAGGTAAACATTCAAAGTCTGACCACGTTCGTAAACATCCAACTTCATATCCTGCATTTTGGTATAATTCCCTATAAAATGGTTTTGTTAAATAAACAAAATCAACTAATTCTACTAGTTGCTGAAATTGTATTTGTCGACGAATGGCAGGTGGAATCCGTAGAGCTTTTCGTAAGGTAGCTTTTTCCTTCATCCATTTTTTATACAACTTTTTTTGCGCTTCTACCGTTTCGCGTAAAAAGCGCTTGCTGCGTCTTATATATGGTGCTACTTCTAAATTGATTGTGCACTGTGTTTCTACGTCAAAAACTTTACTAGATTCTTTCATTTTCAAGGCTCTTGCTATCTGGAGATATGAGGCGATGAAGCTTCACGCCTGAATCTTTTTCAAAGAGGGAAATACGTTCATTGCTTATAGAGATAAATTCTTCCATGCTATTAGCTTCTACAATTGAGAAACCTAAACGAACAAAAAAATCTTTAGGAGCTGCAGCTACTTTTTGCCCTGGTTTAACTTCCACGTAATGCTCTTGCAAATTATTACTCAAATCTAGAGACGGAAAATTATTACTCACAGTACCGCCTTCTGTAGGGATAAAAAAGACAATACCAATCCCGCTTGTTACTGTGGTAATAAATTTGTGAGGAATCCCAAGGTAACTCAAGACAAGACTTGTTCCTGTTACACGACGTTGTAGATATGGAATTTTATCCCCACCTAAACGCCCAGCTATTTCAACTGGAATAAGTTGATTATTGGATTGGAAATACTCAAGATGAAATATGCAGTCATGAATATCAAGTGCTCTAACAACCTGGATAAAAAATTCTTTCTCCAAAGGAGAGGGCTTAATTTCTCGTGAACAAAAATGCCCTATTTCTTCAAAAAATGGCAAAGGTGTTTTGAATTTGACCGTTTTTGCTAGAGCAACTGCATTACCATTTTGCACATATCCCTCTATACTATATTCTTGACCTAAAATTACGCTTTCTACTATAAAATTATCTGAATACACATTATTTTTTGTATTAAAGTATTCACGAAGTTCTGCTTTTGAACAGACAAATTGTACACCAATGCTAGAATAGCCCTTCTCTGGCTTAATAACTATTGGAAAATCTATAGATTGTTTTTGTAATGAGGAGGGGGAGCCTACACTATATTTTGGAGACATTATATTTGAATGCGTAAATGCCTCGCGTTGGGCATATTTACTTCTAACTAAATTTGTCTGACAGGGAGAAAGAAAACATATTCCTAACTTAGCAAAGAAATCAGCTGCCCAAGATAAAAGACCTTCAATATAGCAAATGCCTGTTACATTAGACCACAGTTTTGATTTACATAGTAAACGTTCAGCTTCAGATATGGGATCTGCATCAAAGTTGATTTTTATTGATTTACTAATTATCCCTATGTCACTATGCTCATTTACTTCATCGTCCGCCAACCAAATTTCTAAGCCTGCAGCGTGCATTTCTTCTAGAATATAGCCCCTGTATGCAAAAAATCCTTTACCAACGACTAAAATTTTTGTGTTTGATACCAATACCACCCCCTCATGCATTGTAGATATAGAAAGTAAAATTTTATATTAGATCTTGCTACATATTATAATAGCCTGTAAGAGTATATTTTATTAGCTACATGTCAATTGCATATTTATATTTTTTATTGATTTAAATTAAAAAAACTAGACTATTTAATGGGGGATAATATATGGTCAAGATAGATAGTTTTATTTCTAAAACAACTCTTACGGATTATGAGCAGGTAGGATTTTCAATTGAATTAAATTTAGCAGATGGACATGCTTACCAGGAATGTACGGACTGCCAACAAAAAATAGTAAAAAGGATGAGTGAGATATGGCATGCGACAGAGCAGCAGTCTATCTTGGCCGCCGAGAAATCATTTATCCATTGTTATGGTAATTTAATATCTTCTTCTGGATTGAGCGAAGTAGCAGATTCTATGATACTTCCAACAGCGTCAAATTCAATTGATTTGGTGGCATCTTACTTAAATCATAGAAATATGAAAGCTCTTCTTACTTATCCTACCTTTGATAATCTAGCGCTTTTGCTCCATCGGCGTGGTGT
This sequence comes from Bartonella sp. AC130YNZD, assembly GCF_042196865.1. Taxonomy (NCBI): domain Bacteria; kingdom Pseudomonadati; phylum Pseudomonadota; class Alphaproteobacteria; order Hyphomicrobiales; family Bartonellaceae; genus Bartonella; species Bartonella sp. AC130YNZD. The sequence continues at coordinate 9,010 of NZ_JBHIQZ010000030.1, read as the reverse complement.
ACCTATATTCCCGGTTACTGAAAGTGAACTTATTGATCCTATTTACCTAAGAAAAAATCTTTCTAAAGTTGACGCATTATTCCTTGTAAATCCAAATAATCCTACAGGAACTAATTTAAAGGAATATGAATTTATCCATATAGTTGAAGAATGCAAACGAGCTAATAAAATAATCATAATTGATGCTAGTTTTAGACTTTATTATCCTCAAACTTGGGACTCTTATAAGATTCTTAATAAAACAAATTCTTCCTATATTATATTTGAAGATACAGGGAAAGTTTTTCCTACACAAGATATGAAAGCAAGTCTTTTATCATGCTCTGCTGATCATATGTTTATGTTGAGAGAACTTTATAACGAGATTTATCTTTGTGTTTCTAAATTTACTTTAGGCGTTTTATCAGAATTTTTTGCTGAAGCATTTACAGGTGTTAGTCCATTAGTAAATTTTCATGAGATAGTTGCTTTACGGAGAAAATTTCTTCGTAATAAAATTAATGAAAAACATATAGATAACAATGCCAAAAGTAGTTTAATTGGCGTTGAATGGATGAGGATTCCGCAGTTTAGTTTAAACGACTTAGAATTCGTAAGAAAAGTACAAACGTTAGGAGTAGCAGTATTGCCGGGACGTAATTTTTTCTGGGCTAATGTTGGAAGTCCAGAGACTACAAACAATTTCCGGATAAGCCTTATGAAACCGTTGGGTGTATTTCAACAGGGCGTTAGCATTCTTGCTGAATACCTAGAACACAAGGGAGGGGGTGAATGAAAGTTCTAGTTTCTGGTATTGAAGTACCTATAGAAATATTGAATTATGTAAATTCGTGTAATGGGCAGGTTTTAACATTAACAGGCAAAAACTCTAAAAAAGAACTAGACCAAATTTTACCTGACACAAACTTTTATCTTCTTGGTGGGAACGAATATTTAGATTATGAACTTCTTTATAAAGCAACGGAATTGAAGGTCATAGTTGTTTTGGCGGCTGGTGCGAGTTCTTTTGTAGATATAGAAGCAGCAAATGAGCGCGGTATCAAGGTACTTAATACTCCTGGTGCAAATGCACTTGCTGTAGCGGAATTTGCTGTCGCACAAATGCTTGCAACGCGTAGAAATCTTATTGGGTCTGTTTTAAACTCAATGGTACGATGCCGTTCTCAAGAAGTAACAAACTCTCGTATTGGGATATTGGGGTTAGGTGCAATTGGTTATCAAGTAGCATGCATACTTCGGTCAGGCTTTAATTGTGATGTCTCATACACTAGCCGCTCTCGTAAGTTAGACGTAGAAGAAAAGCTTAAAATAACTTATGTTTCTTTAGAAGAACTTTTTAATACAACTTCTACAGTAATTGTTTGTTGCGATCTGAATACACAAACAGAAGGTTTAATAAGCTCTTCGCTTTTTGGAAGAAAAGCTCGTACAATCGTAGGAATATCTGATATACGAGTTTTTGATATTTTAAGTATTATTAATAACTTAAAAGATGGACATCTCGACGCAGTGGCTCTTGATGTGAGTTTAGATCTGTTCTCTTCTTGTCTGCCTTCAAAAATTAATAGAAAAGAATTATCCTATCATGGGCTCTATGTAACACCTCATATAGCGGCTAATTCACATGAAGCTTGGGCACGTATGATTGCCATGGGTACAGATAAATTACTCCAAAGTATGGATAGCAAAGAAAATCATTATGCAAGAAAATATTATAAAGGCCCAGAGACGGCTTAAGGATGAAATTGATCCTAATAATTTAATTTTTCCAGAGGAAGGAGAGTATGAAAATATTCGTTTGGCTTACAATCGTATGCATGATCGACGGCCAATGGCAATTATTCAAACGCTTGATGTAGAAGCTTTACGGACTGTATTAAAAATACGTAGAGAATTGGGTTTGAATCTTGCTGTTCGAGGTAGAGGACACCATATCGGCGGATTCTCTACAATAGATAACGGAATACTGATTGATTTTTCGCCGTTTAGAGGTGTTCAATATAATTGGGCTTCAGATTTAGCAATTATACAACCTGGAGCATGTCTTCAAGACATTGATAGACAACTTGAGGTACACAAACGTTGTATACCTGCAGGCACAGTAAGTGATACAGGTATTACTGGTTTAACGCTTGGAGGGGGCATAGGTTGGTTGGTAGGATCAGCTGGTCTAACGTGCGATTATCTACATAGCGTGCGTATTTTGCTTGAAGGTGGAGAGCTTATTGAGGTAAATGATAAAAGCCACCCTGAACTTATGTCTGTGTGTCGTGGTGGTGGGATGGGCGGATTTGGCTTAATCCTTGAACTCCGCTTTCATACACTTCCATTGCAAAAAATTACCGCTGGCTCTATTTTCTTCTCTCAGAAGGATTGTGTAAGCGTATTAAATAAGCTTAGTAAAAGCCACTCTAAAAAACAATATTCTACCGTTTCAATGGCTCCAGTTCTTCGTAAAATTTATACTGGGGTTGAGCTATCAGTAGACTTGTGTTCTTTTGGCGATGATTTGAGTGAGTTAAATCGTTTGCAATCAATTATAGGAGGCGACTGGTCAAATGTAAAAGAAGTAGCTTATACAGACTGGCAATCGAATTTTGACTCTGATTTTTTACCTCCGATGCGAGGTTATTGGAAATCAGTGCATTTTGGTTCAGTACTTCCAAATTCATTAGTATTAAAAGAAATTTGTGATAAAGCTCCGTCCTCACGTTGCGCAGTCATGATAGAATTTTATAATCAGCGAGTTTTACAATCAAAAGCAATAAACTCATGCTATCCTCTGCGGAATTCAATGGTAGGTGTTTTGGTGTCTGCACGCTGGGAGGAATTGAACCATGATAACCTTTTTATATCTTGGGTAAAACAATCTGCCAACAAGCTTGCTATCTACGGCACTGTTGGGGAATATTCTAATTATTCTAGCGCGAATGAAACACATTTAATTAAAGGGTATTCTATAGACAAGATTAAAATGTTTTATGAATTAGGCCAGAGATATGATCCTCAACAGGTATTTGCACATGGACATAGAAGCCGTATTTATAGAGGAGAATGTCTTAATTGTTAGAGAAAAAATTAGATGTTTTTACTATAGCGCGTATATATTGTCCAACGGCATTTCAGCTTATAGATGTTGATTCTAATTTGTCATTAAATGACTATGCCTTAGTAACCCATAATGCTAGTCAACTAAAATTCGTTGGCTCTTTAGTGCAGGAAGAGCGAAAAATTTTTGCTGAATGCCTATATTCTGAAGTTGAACAACGCTGGGGATCACAACGAGCGCAACGAGCACATGATGAAATTTTACAGAATCCAGTAATCCAAACAGGACCTCATTATCGCTTGATGTTTGATAATGATTTTAGTTCTACAATGGCATTTTCGATTCGTGGACACGAACTTATGGGAAATGTCACCAATATGATGTTTACTTGTTCAACTGTAACTCTAGAAGAACATGCTCGTTGTGGTCCAGCTTGGCTTCGAATAGGTGATACATCCTGTAGAATTTTTGAAATGCCTCGGCGACGATTGGCTAAGAAAAGTGTTAGCGAATACCAAGATGATATTGCTTTATCATCAGAAGTTCAATCTTGGCTGCGTAGGCAGTTTCTGAAAGCAACGTTTCCAGAACATTTACTAAATACTAAAACAGCTATTGTAACGCACATTAATAATCTTAATGAATACGTATTCGAGCAATTTAGGCAGGGGCATAATATTTCTACTATCACATTACGAGAACCATTTTTTGCCATATACGCAATAGAATTATTGGAGCGGCCTAGTTTTATGCGACGTCTTATAGATGATGGACGATTAGTAAAACTGGTTGAATTGCTTAAACTAGAATCACAAGGGCTATGGAAAAATTTCATTCCCACTGCCACAGATCTATTTTGGCTATCGGTTGAGGGACGTGTACGTCCTCTCCAGTTAAGAGATGGTGCTTTATATTCAGATCGTTTTAGAGTGCGTATTGATTTTGAAACTAATTCTATTGTACAAAATCTTCGAACAGGACGATTGGTCCCTAGTTTATTTTTTATATTTTTAAGTGGTTCTTTATTGCCAAGAATTCGTTTTTTAGGAGGAGCATATCAAGTTTTGTATCAAGAAATTTTCCAAAAAATTTTATTGAAAATACTGAAAATGGATGTGCAAGATGAACGAAGGCTAGCAGAGGATATTTTATCAACGATTGTAACTGCTTGGGGGCATAATGTTGTACAAAAAAACGCATGGCATCAAGTCCAAAAAAACAATAAAGGCGCATTGCGCTTCTCTTTTAAGAACTGGGCATCTCCTCTTAGCTTAATGAGTTCTCATTATGCATCTTTTACGCAAGATTTGCGATGGAAAGACTTGACGGAAAAAATCAATACGTTTTGTTTAAAAAATCCAGGATTAATAAGCCCTTCAATATGGAAGGAGCTTTCACAATGTTTGTTGTGATAAAGCAATTGCTCTCTCTTGGTATGCCACTGGCTGTTGGGTTTATATCTCAGATGATGATTTCCTTCACAGATGCAGCACTTGTAGCACATTTAGGTGTTCAAGCCTTGAGTGGTACAATGTTAGCTTTGAGTATGTTTAGTTTTGTTATGCTGTTGGGACTAGGTATTATTACCGCGGTTGCACCAAAACTTGCGGAAAGTTTTCGTAGACAAGATAGATATGCATTGAAGACATGGTTTGATCAAGGAATATGGCTTTCCCTTTTGATTGGAATGATGAGTGCGATCATTTTACTCAACACGAGGAATATTTTGTGTTTTCTCGGCCAAGATGGGACAATTGCCAATATAGCGCAGGAATATAATAGTGGTGCTGCTATAGGGGTGGTGTTTTTTTATCTTTATGTGAATAGCAGGGGATTACTGTCAGCAATTGGTAATCCAAAGCCGTTAACCTGGGTTATGCTTGCGGCTATCCTTGTGAATTTTCTTATCTCTTGGCTGCTTATTTTTGGTATAGGTTCTGCAAGTGGATTAGGTGTCTTTGGTGCAGGAATTGCGAGCAGTTTGATCCGTATTTTAATTGTTATTGCAGCAGCAATAATTTTGTCCCGCAATTCTGCTTTTCATTCTTTTCGCTTTAATTATTTGAGACCAAAGTTAGAGATTTCACGAATAATAAAATTGCTGCGAGTAGGGCTACCCATTGGTATACGTATTCTTATTGCGGAGGGCTTTCCTTCGGTCATTGCATTTATGATTACGGCTTATGGGGATGAATCTTTGGCCGCGCATACGATAGGGATGCGTCTCGATATGCTTATTTCTGTGGTGGCTTTGGGGATTTCCAGCGCAGCCGCGACAATAGCAGCGTGGTATAGAGCAGATAGGAATAATATGGCTCTAAAACAATTGCGTATGAGTGTCACAGTTTTTGCTGTAGCTTATGTTTTGTTTTTATCAGGGATTGTTTATCTCTCTTATGGATTCATCCTTACAACCATCTTTAATATTTCTTCAGAACGCGTTGTTGTTTTCTCTTGGGAGTTGCTTCCGTTTGTCTTATTGTCTTTTGCTTTTGGCACTTTAGGAGCTATGCTCAATGGCATACTTGTGGGCTTGCTTGATACGTTTTGGTCAACAATTGTTGTAGCAATAAGTTATTGGGGGTTAGGCCTATTAGGGGGAGCGCTAATGGCGCATTTTTTTGAATATGGCTTTATAGGTTATTGGTTTGGCATGATTGGTGCCAGCTTAATCGTTTCTCTCTTTAACTATATGCGCGTGGGTTATTTAATAAAACGCAATTCTATTTTGGGGGTATGATGAGTATTATAAGAGTGTCGTAAGCACTTACTGTGAAGGTATAGCTTCACTGATAAAATATAAAACCTACAAAAACTAAGCCAATTATCACTATGCCAAGAGCATAGGAGAATTAAGGCAAGCTATACCAAGTTGATCGCCCTCCTCCATGACGTATTAAAAGATCTTTTTCAACTAATGATGTTAAGCTGGTAAAATATCTGCTTGCATACTGGAATATATACCTAATTATACATAAATAATAAATATTTATTATATATTTACAAAATACGTACTAAATAAATGATATTTATTTAGTGTTTATTTACTAAATAAGAAATATTTTAATGCCTGTAATTACTATGTGTTCAACAAAAGATGGTATTGGAAAATCAACATCAATATCTATAGCTTGTTCTTTTATAGGTATTAGCTTACTCATTAAGAAAGGAGTTTTACTGATTTCCCATTTTTCTTTAACAGGTCGATTGCTAATTTATCAAACGAAACAAAGATTTCACCACCTAACCAATTACCCTCGTAGGATATTATTCCATCTGCAAAATCACCACCAGACTCTAGAATAGCAATCCCTGCTTCAACAGCAGGTCGATTCATTACTACATTACTGGTTGCTAACAGATCTCTTAACATTTCAGTTACATCTTCTTTTGATAGTCTTGCACCTCGGCGAAGTATCCAAACAAGTTCGCATAGACAAGGTAGAGAAATAGCTATGAGAGAAGCTTCTTTTAAAATCTTACTTGCTACCTCCCCTTGCTTTTTATCATCTTGTAAAACAGCACGAGCCAGAACATTTGTATCTACAGAAATCTTCATTTTTTCCCAGCCCAACTAGAAGCTGTAATTTCGTTCATTTCTTCAATGGTTAGAGGTTTTTTTAGTTTTCCAGAAAATCGTCCAATAAAGCTCTCAATAGTGCTTGTAGGCTGTGACGCTTTTATACGAAGTTCACCACCTGGTAACTTATCAAAGTCAATCTTCTCACCTGGTTTAACACCAAGGTGCTGTAGTAAATCCCGCTTTAGCGTAATTTGTCCTTTTGCTGTAACTGTTAATGAAGACATAAAAAATTCCTCTTACTATATAATTATCTAATATATATAAAAGTAATGTAAAAATCAATTACTCACAAGAAACGAAATTGTGAAATAAACTCGTTTGCATACTGGAATGTGCACACCCGATTATACCTGATTTGAAATTAACAAGATATAAATATTTATTACGTATTTTGTACGTAAATAATAAATTATTTACAAAATAAATAATTATTATTTATAATTTTAATAAATACGTAATAAATAAATTGTATTTATTTGGTGTTTATTCATTGAATAAGGAATATCTTAATGCCTGTAATTACTATGTGTTCAACAAAAGGTGGTGTTGGAAAATCCACAATGGCATTAGTATTAGCTAACGTTTTTGCTAAAGCCGGATCTAAGGTGAAATTAATTGATGCAGACCCAAATCAACCACTTGTGACATGGATGAAAAGATCTGTAGATACAATGCCCCAAAATATAGAAGTTTCTGGAAATGTTACAGAACAGAATATTGTTTCTTGCATTGATGATGCTGTAGAACAGTTTCCATTTGTTATTGTTGATCTTGAAGGTTCTGCTAATCTTGCGGCTTCTTTTGCTATAGGGAGAGCGGATTTAGTTTTGGTTCCTATGAGAAAAAAACAACTTGATGGAGATCAGATAGGAAAGATCATTGCTTTAATAAAACAACAGAGTCAGTTTTTTAAAAGAGAAATACCTTTTCGTATCGTATTTTCTATGACTAATACCTTAAACAGTCGCGAAGGACAGCATATAGAAAAAACGTTAGAAAAAGCTAACCTTCCTATTTTGCCTGCTTCATTAACTGAAAGAGGAGCTTTTAGTGCTCTTTTTCAGATAGGGGGGTCTCTCTTTGATTTAGCATCTTCTGATGTGAATAATCCTCAAGCAGCACAAGAAAATGCAACGGTTTTTGCTAACGCTGTTGTGAAGGTATTGGATAATGAAAATTTATTAAAGGACAAAGTAGCATGACAAAAAGAGCTGAAATTGTATTACCGGATCTTCAAAATTTAAAACCGTTTACAAAAGCACAAAAAGTAGATGAACAAGAATTAGGTAAGATAGGTCAAAATAATGGTTTTACGACACGTCATAGTGTAGAAACAAAACGTGGTAGTGGACGTAGAAGACGTAGTTTAAAAACAGCACGATTAACACTTGCACTTGAACCAGAAGTAAGAGACAGTTTTTGGTCTTTAGCAGACGAACTTAATGAAGATGGTGGTGATTTTCTTAATCGTCTTATTGAAAATTACTTAAATAACAATTACACACAAAATAAACGATGATTATTTATTATTTACGTACAAAATACGTAATAAATATTTAAAATCTTCTTATGAAGAGAGAAGATAGCTGTATGTAATATAATTTTAAAAGTATTCATTCTATTCGGAAACCAACCACAAAATTGCTTTCTGTTTTTTAGGTTTTAGTTGTCTAAAACCTCTTAAAAGGCAGTATTCTTTACTGGAAATTCCTTCATCATAAGGGTATGAAATATTTCTTTTTTGTGAAATGTCGGTATAAAAAAAGGAGATATGAACATCTAGTATGTTAGCGATTTCCTGCAAGCGTCCAGCTCCTACACGATTTGAGCCTTTTTCATATTTTTGGATTTGTTGGAAGCTTACTCCTAATTTGTTTCCTAATTCTGTCTGAGAAATTCCCATGAATTTTCTTCTATCGCGAATTTTTTCCCCTACAGAAATATCATTAAAATGTGGAGTTTTGTTTTGCACTTTAAATTCCCCCCTACCGGGTGCGAGCGCCCTCGCATTAGTATTCCGGGAGTTTGAAAGCACTGAACTCGATCAGCCTTTTGCTTTTAGTATTTATAATACTTGGACATAGCAAAAGCCCCCGGAATTCCGGGGATACCATTAAAGTGGTATCGATTTTTGTTTAGCGAGTTTTCAGGCTTTCAAATCCCTATTGACCGTTGCGTAGACGATCAAAATCACATGTCAATTAATAAAGTAATTTCAGAAGATTGGCAAATAAAAATAGTTTTTATTTATAAACTTTATTTTTAATGAAAGGCTATCTGCCTCTCAAACTCTCTGGAACGCTCACCAAAATCATGAGATCAGATCCGCTTTTAATGAGAGGACTAACAAGTCTTGGTTCTTAGTGTCAAGGAGACCA
>NZ_JBHIQZ010000029.1:0-14492 GCF_042196865.1 Bartonella sp. AC130YNZD | reverse complement strand
ACTTCATCCAAAACCAAATAGCGAATAGGAGAAGAACGCAATCCAGCAGCACTATTTGCTCCTGTAATCATCAATGTTCCCCCATAAAATTCCTTTGAAAACATTGTATTTCCACTGTCTCGTGCACGAGCAGGAGCAATGCGTTCACTTAAAGCAGGGCTAGCTGAAATCATCGGATCAAGACGAGACTTTGACAGTTTCTTAGCGGTCTCAACTGTCGGCATCACATAAAGGGCAGGTCCTGGACTATGATGAATGGCATAACCACAAAAGTTCAACGCTGCTTCCGACATTCCAATCTGAGCCCCTTTCATCACAACCGTTGTTTCAGTCGGATCATAAACAGAAAGATTATCCATGATCTCTCGTAAATAGGGGGTACGTATAGTCCTCCATAATCCAGGCTCAGCACTCGTAACTGTGCTCAAATAACGATTTTTATCAGCCCACTGGGAAACAGTATAAGGCGGGTCAGGACGGCGTCCTTCATTCGCATAGCAAAAAAAGAGCCCAGCACCAGAGGACGAGGGCGAAGCATCACTTATCATGTTCTGGATTCTCTTCTAAAATGTTGGGATCGTGAAAAGAAACAGGGACGACATTTTCCACTAAAGCTTTGCGCATATGATGATCGATAGCTCCAATAAGGCTCGCAGCATCACATCCCACTTGCGCCGCAATTTCAGTACCAAAGCGATAGGCAAAATTGAGCATTGTATCTCGATGCGCTCTTCCAAAGTTCCATGCTTCTTTTCTCACTTCTTCACGATCAACAGTTGTTTCGCGTAACTTTTCCAGAGCAATCTTTTCTTTTGCTAGCGCAACTTGCATTCGCTCCAGTTTAATCTTGTATTCATTAGCGCCCTCTGTAGAGGTTTGTTTGATCTTTGTTCGCGGTTGACCATCCGGAGCTAAAAATGGAGCAGGGCGTTTTGTTGGATTCTCATTCCAGATAGCTGTTGCAAGCGCTTCATTAACAGAACCATCTTCAAAAAGAGCCTTATCAAACTTCCCTGTCTTAAAACGAGAAGCCACCGCATTAGGAGAAACACCCATCTTTTTGGCAAACGCACGAAGCGATAAACCTTTACGCGTTTTCTTAGTCATAGTGGCTCCTTGCCTTTTTCTCTGCCATAAGAAGTAAGAGTTTACGGTGTTACGAATGATTGACAATCGGGTATAATCGGGTATATATTCCGGTATGAAAACAGATACACTCCAAATTACACAAGAATTGTTGGCTCTCATTGCTGAAATTGATGAGTTCAAAGGGGCATGGCGCGCCCTTGGTACTCTTGCACCTGAGCGATTGAACGCTCTTCGTCATATTGCTACTGTTGAAAGTATTGGATCTTCCACACGCATTGAAGGGAGTAAGTTAACAGACCGCGAAATCGAACAGCTTTTGGTAAACTTAGAAATTAAACGTTTCAAGAGTCGTGATGAACAAGAAGTTATCGGTTATGCCAAGGTTATGGAAACAATCTTTCAATCTTGGAGTGATATTTCTATTACTGAAAATCATATTAAACAACTTCATCGTGATCTTTTGTGTTATAGTGAGAAAGATCAACGACATCGAGGTGAATATAAGACTTTACGCAATGATGTAGCAGCATTTAATTCTCAAGGGAAAATGGTTGGCATTGTTTTTGAAACAGCTACACCATTTGATACACCATACCGAATGCAAGAGCTTATTACTTGGTTCAATAAAACCAATGAATTAAAGGATCTTCATCCTTTACTTACGATTGGTATTTTTAATGTAACATTTTTAGCTATTCATCCTTTTCAAGATGGAAATGGACGTTTAAGCCGTATCTTAACCACCCTTCTTTTGTTACAAAAAGGTTATGTTTATGTACTATATTCATCACTTGAAAGCATTATTGAGAATAATAAAGAAAGCTATTACTTAGCTTTAAATCAAACTCAAAAAACAATTTATACTAAAACACCCAATTGGGAGCCTTGGATACTCTTTTTTTTACGTGCTCTACAAAAACAAAAACGCCAATTAGAAATAAAAATAGAGAGTGAAAAAAATGCTCTTTTTTCCTTATCTGAATTGGCTCTTAATATTCTTGATTATGTGCGTAATCACGGACGTGTTACAACCCGCGATATGGTGCGTGAGGTTGGTGCAAGCTCTAATACACTTAAAGTAACTTTTACATCATTAGTTGAAAAAGGTCTTTTGATACGTCATGGTGGTGGAAGATCAACTTGGTATAGCGCACCTTAATTTTATTGCCTTCTTAACCACCTCCCCATTTTGAGAACGGGGAGGGGAGATGTGTCTTAAGCTAAGCAGCTTTCACGACAGATCTTTCTAAGACTTGTTTTGCTTCTTTGATTAAAGCTTTATAATATTTGCTTTCTTCTACCAACGTAAAGGCTTTAACAAGATGCATATGGAGAGGTCCATAAATGTAAACAGCCTTTTTAGTTGGAGACATTTGATCCCAATCTTTTGGGAAATCAAATCGTGTATCACGGTCACAATCAACAGCTTGGTTTCTCAGTTTCTTCTCGCACTCAATAAAATAACGGCGTGCTTGACGTCCTTTCTCGTTACGTTCCACCATTGAGAGCTCTTTCGCCATGTCTAAAGTGATGTGATATTCTGTACTTGGACGACCGCCTTTAGATTTTGGTAAATTTTTACCGAAACTCATAACACCTTGATTTTCTTGGGAGGCATTGGGTTTCGCTAAAATTTTAGCGAAACTTATAAAGTCCTTATTTTCTAGGAAGCCGTATTCTTTAATACGATTAATGATCCAATCGTTAAAACGAGATGTGACCTTCAAAAACATATGCAACTCACGTGCATTTACTGCTTGAACTGTTTCTTGATCAATTGTTTGTTCTGTAATTTTAATAAGAGTGTTCATAATGAACTCCTAGTTGTTAAGGTTTTCTATTGACATCCGAAGAGGATGCCGGGCGCTAGAAAACACGGCAACTAGCCCGTCGTTACGCCTTTCCCATAAAGGGTATTGTATAGCATAACCACACCCGACAATATTATTATATGCGTGTAGCATACAATGAGTCAAAGCTTTTAGTTTGCGGAAGATCAGTTATTTCGGCAACTAATCCGCTAGTTGTTTTCAGGTGTTTTCTAGGCACCTGATTCGAAGATACCTATTACTGTAGAATTGTCAAGTAATAAAAATTACTTTTTGCTAAGAAAACGTTTCACATACTGTACAGTGTACATATTGAAATTGTTATTTATCAATGAGTCAAGTGTACAATGTACAATCAATTTGAAAATTCTGTCGCTAGCGATAGTTTGCGCTGTCCTGCCCCGCAACGAAGCCAACCCGCTGGGAGTACCTTTTGAATTGATTTTATTGACTTTTTTATGAAAAAACAAAGCATAAATGATGATCTTTTTTTAAATTGCAATAAGAATATGTAATGCTTAAACTCATAAGGATATGTAAGATATAGATAAAGCTTGAGAACATGATCTAGCCTTTCTTGTTGGCAGCATATTCTTGACGTTTAAGTTGTCTCTGTATGTTTTCAGTTAATCTTTCATTGGCATATTGTGCAATAGCACTTGCAATCTCTGGTTTGGACATCATTCCAGCAATTGAGGGTCCTTCTTGTTTTGCAATAGGGAATTGATCTCCATCCGCTCTTTGAAAAACATTACCATTCAGCTTTTTTAATTCAACACACTTTGGAAAGCACCCACCTTTGATAAAAGCATGGGGTAAGATTTCTTTCTTTCCAAACAGTGTGTAAGTTACGCCGCGTTTTGTTTCTTCTGCTTTAAAAAATTTAAGAGGTATTGGTGTTCCAGAACCAATGATATCTGTCTCGAGAAGCTTTGCTGTAGCCTTTCCTTTAATATAAACGCCTTTTTTGATACGCTTTGATTGGGCAGATGTAACATCTGCAACTTGCTTTTCAGTAAAGCGTTCAACTTGTTTTGCAGAGGTGTTTACAGCATTACGCAGAGCCCAATTAAGGCGAGGGGCTTGAAGGCTTGTGAAGGTATCTTTTGCCTGTTGAAGATACCATTTTTGGTGGATAATTAATTTCAACTTCTAAGCCTTTTTTGGGGTAGATGTTGATGGCTTGGAAGCTTTAGGTGTTTTGGGTTGTTCGAGTGGAATTTCCTCGGCTGCTGATTCAGTTGATGTTTGTACGGCTTCTTGTTCTATCTGCTTAATGTGTTCAATTGTCTTGTCGGGTTTTATTTTTATTTGAACATCAACAAAAGGTTTAGCAGCATTTGCACGCTTGAGACGTGCGTAGACTTGATTGGAAACTTCAACAAATGGATTATTGGGTGTTGAAGTTTCAAAACGAACAGTGCTTTTGTTATCGCCAACAACACACATTGGCTTAGTGATGACAGCTTTCATCTTCGCTCCTTTTGAGTCATAATTAATGACATCATTAGTCAAATATTGATTTTTATTCTGTGAAAAATTAATTAGCCAGAATTAGCAAGAAAACAGGGCTTTCTAGCTACGCTTCAAGTTCACATTTTGCTGAATTTTTGGGTATATTTTTGAATTTTAGACACAATACAACTAATGCAGCGCCATCATTAAATACGATTTTTTACACGATGTCAACAAAAAAATCATGATCTTGTATTTTTTTATTTTAAAATAGAATATATAGAATTTTCTAAAACATTTTAGATTTTATAAATTATTGTGAAATTATTATAGGAGGGAAAGGCAATGACAGGTTCAGAAATATTAGATGCCATGTATATAGTATCAATGATAGTTATATCCCTCTTAACTATAGCGTTTTGTTTGCCTGCCGCCTTTTGATTTTCATTAATAGTTTGCGGATCATATGCAATTACACGCTTTTGCAAAAAAAATCGAGAGTGAGAAATTTTTCCAGATTGATGAGCTAAATATTAAGCTCGTGACGCGCTGCTGTTGCCAAAAAAGCAGATCTCGTTAAGCCTCTTTCTTGTGCACAATCATCAATTGCACGTAAGAGCCCTCTTTCAATAGATATGTTCGTACGTACTACTTCTGCATCATTTTCAATAAAGGGGACTTGTATTAAAAAAGCTCCTTCTGACAAAGCTTTTTTGACAGATTCCCGTTGTATGACTTCTTCAAATTTTGAAGGGATAGGCACTATATCTATATCTTCACAATAAAGTTGAAGTGCTTCGGTTGCATTTATGATAAGATTTTCTTCTTCATCAGCAGCAGAGAATAGACCTGCAAAATCAGGAAATTGAACACCAAAAGCAGAGTCCTCATCTTTATGAACAAGAGCAAAAAATCTTTTCATTTTTCTTCTCCTTTTTTTAACCATCCTGCTTGTAGTGCAATAGAACGCGCTGTACCAATTGGAAGATTTTTCTTAGGATGTGGAACAATAACAATCTTACCATTTTTTTTAAATTTATGGTGCGAACCTTTTATTTTGACAAGTTCAAAGCCATCACGCTTTAATTTTGCAATTATCTTTCGGCTGTTTTGTTTCCCTAAACTCATAATGTGTAAATATATACACATTTTAATGATTTTTCATCTGATGTCAATTCTTTTTTAACGGCTAAAGTGCTTATGAAGCGCATTAAGAACTATACGCAAAGAACTAACAAGATGTGTTAGCGATTGATCTTCTATAACAAGATATTGTAATGCAGCATAAAGATTATACTGTCTATAGAGGTGTTGTGCTTTTTTGATAGCCTCTTTCGTCACTTCATAACAATGAGTTGCTCTTGCAATCCACCGTTTTTGTGCCTCCTCATTTGATGAAGGAGTAAAGTTATCATAAATTGCATTAGGCAATCCTTTTGCACATAGGTAATTGTTTTTCACTTCAAGATATTTTTGCGCAGCATCATATTGGTCTTAATTGATTTCGCCTTGCAAATAAAGCCGCCCGATATAGGTACTGGAAAGTGGATTTTTAGCCTCTTCTATGGTTAAGCCAAATCGCTTGGCACGCATTTCAATTGCCAATTTATCCATGGGTTCATGCGGTGTTTTTGCTCGTGAGATGCGTCCATTTGGTTCTCTTATGCATCCTTTAATCCGAGGACGACCACGTTTTGCATGTTTTTTTCTTTTAGCCATATTTTTTCAATCAGAATGGGACGCTATCGTTAAGAGCTGTTCTATAATCTTGAGCACCTGAAGCGATAGCATAATTTTGAGAAGTAATGGGTGAAGGGGTAGGGGATGCCGATTGATTTTTCTTTGCATTAAGCAAATACAACTCGCCTTTGAATTGCGGTAAAACAATCTCTGTTGTGTAACGGTCATACCCATTTTTATCTTGCCATTTACGTGTTTGTAATTTTCCTTCTACGTAAACTTTTGAACCTTTGTTGAGATATTGAAGTGCAATTTTTGCTAAATGTGGATTAAAAATCACAACTGAATGCCATTCTGTTTTCTCTACTTTTTGATTGGTTTTTTTATCTGTATAGCTCTCAGAAGTCGCTATACTAAAATTGACTATTTCAGCTCCAGAATTCATTGTTTTGCTTTCGGGATTAGCACCAAGGCGTCCGATTAATGTCACTTTGTTTAGCATGTTTTAGTTACCTTAAATTTGTATTTTACATATGTGAGAAATTTTAGCATAGTTTTATTATTTTTTCTATTATTTCAAAAGGATATTATTGATTATTAACATATAACATTATGTTTTAAAGCGCTCTTTGATAAATAATCAATTGACATAAATGCATGGTGTATAGTACCAAGTATCAAGAGGGTATATATGGCAATCGTTAGTTTTAAGCATAAAGGGTTGAAATTATTCTTTGAAAGAGGAGAGTGCAAAGGCATACAACCCGCGCATGTTAAAAAATTAGCAAACATTTTAGTAATTTTAGATACAATATCCGCGCCTGAACAAGTTACTCTTAAATCGTATCGTCTACATGCGCTTACGGGCGATTTAAAAGGTTACTGGTCAATGCGTGTCAATGCAAATTGGCGTGTTACCTTTCGTTTCATTGGGACAGACGTTGAACTGGTTGATTATCAAGATTACCATTGAGTTTTGAGGTGTTATTATGATGTACAATCCTCCACACCCTGGCGGCATTTTGAAAGAAGAATTGCTTGATGAATTAGGATTAACAGTAACAGAAGCGGCAAATCGTCTTGGTGTTGCACGTTTAACTTTATCCCGTGTCTTAAACTGCCATGCCGCGATTAGTATTAACTTAGCTTTACGGTTAGAAAAAGCGGGTTTAAATGATGCGGAATTCTGGCTTAAATTGCAACAAAAGCATGATTTATGGCAAGCTCGGCATAACAACCCAATCCCACATATTTCACCTTTAGAGCAAGTAGGACATCTTTAGAAAGACTTAGCACATCCTTCTTCACACCTAGAGGTCATGTTCTTTAAAATCAAGCAACCCACGATAGTTTTTTATGCTCTTGTTGATTGCATCTATGAACGTTGAGAAGAGACAACGTAATCTGAACAGTTTTATAAAATCGGAATTTTACTATGGCTTTTTAACTGAGCACTGTAGTGTGTAAATAGATATGTTTATTAAATTGCGTGTACGTAACATAAGAAACAATACACAAACTAAAAAAGAATACCAAAGAGCAATATCTGAGTACCAAAGTACAGTATCCAATGGAAAAGAAAGCTTATACTCCACGTACTTAGAAATAATAGGCAAAGAAACAATTTCCTTATAACTATTTGGGAAAATTAAAACGACAAGCGCTAAACTTATTAGCTTTAAAAGTCTGTGCATATACTGTTGTAAATCACGTGTTAGTTTCACCCAACCTGTTGTATTTCCGCATTTGTATTTTGGATTGTTCTGCAACTCAAAAGGAATATGAGAATTGTATAAAATTGCAAAAACCGCTGTGACTATTACCAAAGAAACAGATGCAAATGTCAAAATACTTTGAATAAAGTAGGGATTTTTTTTAATTCCTAAAAAACCTCTGCTCCGTCCCCCCAAGGAACATAACCAACAGCTGTTGCAACAAACTCTTTTTGCATTGGTTGTTTACGCTTTTTTAAGAACAGGTCTTTTAATATTCTCATGTTTTTAGTCCATAATTTTACCAATTGGTCTATTTACCTCAAATCAGACCGTACAGAGCGTTTTGTGTTTTTAATTGTAGTAAAAAAACTTCAAATCTCTTTGTACGGTGCCTTTTTGTCGGTTTAAACACATATCTAATCCCAAAATGATCAGCGCTTTTCACTAGTTTACTAACCTGCAATGTATTTCACTGTTCCCCAAGACCATTTAAATTTCTTCAAGCTTTTGCTTTTCAACCAACGTGAGTGGTTTTGAATTCTCTCTCATTACCTTTTCTTTCAGCCTTTTTTCACGGGTGTTCAAAACAGCCTTGCGTACACTTTCGGCTTTTGAAAGAAGGGTGTTTTCTACTGTCTGGTAATAAGTTAAAAGCTCTCCACAAGTTGGCATAAATGTTTTTGATATCCCAATTGCTTGACCCGTTACGATATTTTCGACGCCCTTTTTCATAGCATATGACGAAATGCGGTTCAGCATCATGCCATAGGATAAAACGACGGCTTTGGCGTCTGTATTCGCAGGGACTCTCATGCTTGAGAGTAGGAAAGAAGTTTGCTCAATTTGATTAACTGAAGCTTTCACAGAAAGCAACGCTTGTAGATGATTCAAGCATCTAAGGTTTGCGCCTCCTCCTGTTTCGTCAATGTATTCCCAGCTTTCAGCGTCAATGGATGCCCCGGACTGATCATTTCCATAATCTTCTCCAGATGAGAGATGATCTCTGAGTTCGTTGAAGCCCTCTGCAAACTGTTCTGTAAAAGTTTTATGAGTGAATTTTCCATAATGACCACCTAACCGTTTTTCCCGTTCTAATCTTGCTTTTTTCTTTTCTAGCATTCCGATAGGGCTTGTGACCCAATTGTACCAAGTCCTTTACCAATCCCGTTTGTTTGCATTTTTATTTGGATTTGCTATCCAGTAATTTGTGAACCGTTCGAACTCTAACAGCGCCTCATCATGGGTTAAGCCTTTATCGATTGCGTATTGCAAATTAGGTTCAAAATCCTCAGGTAAGCGAAAATCATCTTTTGATTTAGTCCGCTTCGCTTTTTGGGGAACGTTCTTTTGCTTGTGATTGGGAGGTTGGTTTTCTACATCCGTTGTGATTTGCTCTGGTTGGCTTCCGCAAGCATAAATCTCTATTGACTCATGAACCTGTTCGTTTGTTTCTAAATTTTCAGAACAAATTTCTTTTTTGCTAATACGATAGTATTAGTTTTTTATTATAACTGTTATTGTTTATGTTATATATGGGCATCATTAAGCATTGCTTTAGCATCGTTAAGCATACCACAAGCATCATTTGTATGTTTATCCCATCTTGCCTACGCTGCTTTCTTTGCTCTCTCTGATAACGTCTTTGACCGTGACGTCTTCGATACCTTCTCTAAACTCTCATTAGAGTTATTGAGTTCTTCTTCAACTTTTAAACTCCATAAACATCCATCGTCTAAACGTTTGATATGACCTGTGCTTATTAAAACTTCTAACGCTTTCATAAACATTTTTACTGAACAGCCAGTGTAATCAGCCCGGACCTTCATATTATTAAAAGTGGTTTTCCAGTATAAAGCATTTGCAAGCGTAACTTTATGTAAACTTTGCACTCAAAGGGAGATAAACAAGCAAGATCAAGAATCCATTTATCTGCAAATAGCCTCCGTCCACGGTAATTTATTGGACATGTATACCCCCCTTCTTTCATTAAATATAAAATTGCTAAAGCATCTGCTTCGTTGTCGTCTTTAGGCGTATGTCCTTTTGCACACACCGCCTTAATCTTTTTTTTTGAGGCGTTACCTTTTCCTGTTGTTGCCTTCTTAATTGTGCCAACAGGAATGCCTTCATATGGTATCTGATGATGTTCACACCACGCTGTTAAGGTTGCTAGTAAGAAAGCCTCCGTAAATATGAGAAGCGTCTGTACCCACATGCCGGCGCACCTCTTCAAAATACACCGCGTCAATTTCATCAACGGACCTTTTTAGTTCAGTAAGCCACCGTTTAAAGCGTAAATAACGCATGCCACCGCCTTCAAAACGGCGTGATTGAAAATTAACGGTACCACTAGTGATACTAGTATCTGCACCACATATCGCCCAGCCTGTCTTGGTCCCTAGATCAAGACATAAAATAGTTGGTGCGTTAGTGATCATAATCTCCCCCTTAAGGCACTACGTATTTATGCGTGCGCATGGTGACGCGTAATCTATTAATTTTGTCTCTTTATTTAATGCCTGTTTAAGAATGTGAATGATGCTGTTGATGTTCATTACTATCTGTAGAAGCAGTAATAAAAGCAGATTGTAAGATAATTTAGAATCACATGATTGCGTCCTATAAAAAAACGAGAAAAAGTCTTCTGTCTTAATCGGTGCTCCAATTCTTTTAGCTTCATTCAAAAGAATTGGGATATGTTTTGTTGGAATTCTTCCACCAGTTCCACCTTTTGATATAGAACGGAACCAGGCATACACGCGTGTTCTATGAACCCCAAGCAGCTGAGATACTACCCTACGAACCCCACCTAACAGATTTATTATTTCCGAAGATTGTTTCATAGTACATTATGTAGCGATTATAAAAACAATGTTAAGAAAGAAAATTAATAATGAAACCACATGTTGCTAAATTAGAAAATGACGATTGT
This sequence comes from Bartonella sp. AC130YNZD, assembly GCF_042196865.1. NCBI lineage: Bacteria > Pseudomonadati > Pseudomonadota > Alphaproteobacteria > Hyphomicrobiales > Bartonellaceae > Bartonella > Bartonella sp. AC130YNZD. The sequence goes on along the minus strand of NZ_JBHIQZ010000029.1, from coordinate 3,792 downwards.
ATACAACGTACCTACAATAAAGATATGACAATAAGTATCTCACAATGGTTGCAAAATGCCTTATCTGAAGCTGGATTAAGCCAATCAGAGCTTTCAAGACAGCTAACCGCTTCTTTAGGTCGCTCGATAGATCGTGCTGCCGTCAATAAAATGCTAAAAGAAACAAGAGATATTTCTGCTCGAGAATTATTAGAAATATCAAAGCTTACCGGTGCTTCTATTCCTCCTAATCACTTAGTTCCTTTGATTGGATCTGTAGGAGTCGGAGGAGAAATAATCGCAATAGATTCTGGTTGTCTAGAAGAAGTAGAAGCCCCGCCATCTGCTCCTAAAGGAACTGTTGCTGTTCGCGTGGTAGGTGATTCTATGTTTCCAGCCATTGAAGAAGGAAGCCTTCTTTTTTATTCCTATCATTTGCCACCAGAGGATCTTATTAACAACCGCGCTATCATAAAAACTAAATGTGGAAAAGTTTACATCAAAGTATTACGTCTCGGGAAAGAAAAAGGGAAATGGGTTTTATCCAGTATAAATGGAAAATATGCTGATATCGTAGATGTAGAATTAGAATGGTGTGCACCTATCGACTGGATTAAACCAGCCAGAATATGAATTAATATTTTTATACTTCTCTTCAAGCAAGCCTTTAGTTTATTACTTTTAAAAAAATTTTTAAAATCGCTACATTGGTATCCATAAACCACGCACAAACAATCGCCAAGAGGTGTTAGGGAGGGGAAATTATGGATAAGCCAATTCTTATAAATTCTGATAAAATTTTATTAGTTGTCTATAATGATGATCAAAACATTGGTCGGTCAGGACCACTTGATGAAAGCCAAGTTCTAAAAATTATTGACGAGGCAAATAATGAAATCCAAATCTTTCGCATCAATCCTTCTTAAAAGAGCTGCGAAGATATATCTGAAGATATCGCAGAATTTTATCTTAGAGAACGTGAAGAACAGTGTTTTAACGGAAACATACCCCATGACGTTATTTTACACATCACAGCATACGTTTTTTTTAGACGATATAAAACAGCATGAATATGACGATGCAATGTATGATTCTTACGAACAACAACACCGTTTGCATCCTTGTGATGTGCTTTAAATTCTGAAGGGCGCATTTAAAAGCGCCCCCCTTTCATTCATCAATCCCATCAACATGAGGTTCGTAATGGAAAAGCCTATTGCTATCCAGCACAATACAATCAAACACGAAACCGTTCAAACGGTCAACGCACGTGAGTTACATGAATTTTTGGAAATAGGGAAAGATTTCTCTACTTGAATTAAGGATCGTATTCATCAATATGAATTTGAAGAGGAAAGTGATTTTATAAAAACACAAGATTTGCGGTCCACAAAATTGGGGAGCGCAAAATCTAGAGCTGTTACAGCCATAGACTATCACCTCACATTAGACATGGCAAAAGAGCTTGCCATGGTAGAGCGTAATAAAAAAGGTAAACAAGCCCGTCAATATTTTATTGAATGTGAACGGCGTGCAAAGAAACCTTTAGACCTTGCAAACGCTTTAGAAGACCCTCTCTTTGTGAAAAAAAAACTGCTTTTAGAAAGTATCACACAATTAGAGATTTTAAAAGTGAAGTGAGTATCCTTAAACCCAAAGCAGCTGCTCTTGAAAGTTTGCAACGTCACAACGGACTCTTCGGTCTTACAGAAGCCGCTAAAATACTCGAGATACAACCAAAACAATTCATTTTCTTCTTACAGCAAAAAGGGTGGTTTTACAGACGAGCAGCAGGTGGAAATTTGCTACCGTATCAAGACAAAATCCAAAAGCAACTTATGGATTGTCCGACCATCACACTTCAAACCGCAAATGGAATAGAAAAAGTTGTACCAGCAGCAGAAGGCATTGGTTTGCTGTTTCAAGAGCTTATAAAGACAAAGCATGCATTAAGAGCAACAATCATGGAAAAGAAATACGAAATGACTGATGAAACAATAGAGTTTGCTGGAAAAACTCTTCACTGAATTAAAGCCTTAAGAGATTTTGATGCTGTTAAAGCAGGAGACCTAGGCGGCTTTATACAAAAAGAAGACAACCTCAGTCATGATGGTAATTGCTGGGTAGGTGATAATGCAAAAGTTTATGGTTATGCCAAGGTTTTTGGTGATGCTTATATTGATAACATTTCTGGTATTTATGAAAATGCATGTGTTTTTGGTAGTGAATCTGTTACCAGAGAAACTAATATTTTTGGCAATGCGCAGATTTTTGGACATATTCGTGTTTTTGCCAATGCACAAATCTACGAAAATGCACAGGTTTCTAGTGTTGCATTTATTAGTAGAAAAGCTAAAATTTATGACAGTCCATTGATTTCCATCAGAGCAAAAGTTGGAGGAAATGCCAAAATCTATGGTTATGCATTTATTCAGGGAACGCAGAGATCATCAATGATGAAATCATCACAAAGGGCGAGAGGCAATAAACCATGGAAAAAAATACGAATTTACTGATGAAATAGACATTCTCTATCGTCGCCCAGTTCGTTTCATGCGTGCACTGAGAGACTTTGGAAATGCTTGTGTTGAATCCAATGCACATATTTTCGATAATACGCAAGTTTACGGAATAGCCGAAATTCACGGCAATGCAATATTTGTGAAAAAGCTCATATTGGTGGTGATGCTGTTGTATGTGGTAACACATGTATTTCAAGCAACACACATATTAGTTATAATAGAAAAGCCGAGAACATATCCCTAGGAAAAGACAGAGCGTATAAGCCCTTTCTAACAGCCAAACCAGCCTTTTAAAACATGCGTGATTCACGCCACACGTGAATTGCGCGTAATGGAGGAAATCAAAATGAGTGAACAAAACACTAACCTAATAGAAATTGAAGAAACACATCATTTAGCCGTCGAACAAACTGCTATGGAATGTATTTTAAATAAAGCCTTAGAAAGTGACGTCAGTATTGACCGCTTAAAGCGTCTTCTTGATTTAAGAGAAAAAGAAATAGAACGACAAGAGCGCCAAAACTTTGTCCGTGATCTTTCGGCTATGCAAACAAAATATCAAAATATTGAAAAAACTCTACAATCACCCATACAAACAGCAAATACGCTATGCTTGATCAGTACATTGATGCTGTAAAGGACGGGCTTGCAAAATACAACTATATTAAACATTAAACAGAAAAAAACGTTACCATAGAAATAATTCTGTCTCATCCTTCAGAAAATCAAATCTCAACAGAAGGAACATTTCCAATTGACAGTACAGGCTCTAAAAATAACATACAATCAGTTAGTTCTACACTTACCTACGCACGGAGATACCTGTTAGGCATGCTTCTTAATGTAGCAAGTAAAGAAGACGATACAGATGGTCAACCGCAAACCAAAGAAGACGATACAAATAATCAAAAAGTTTCCTCTAAACAGATAAAGCAAATCGAAGAATTAATTAAAGAAACAGGGACAAATGAAAGTAGTCTTCTTTATTTTGCAGAAGCAGAAAAACTAACAGATATGTCTTGTAAAAAAGCAGAATTGGTTTTGGGGCATTTGGAAAGAAGAAAAAATATTCAAAAAGAAAAAGCTCTACAATCGCTCCCATCACAAGAGCAACAAACGGCGGTGTGAGATGGAACAAAGAACAGCAAAATGGTTCCAAACGCGCTTGGGTAAAGTCACCGCATCAAATATTTACAGCGTACTCAGTAAGACAGCAAAAGGATTGCCTACGAGCAAATATGAAGACTACAAAATCAAACTCATAACAGAGCGCTTAACAGGCGAAACAAGC
>NZ_JBHIQZ010000028.1:0-14710 GCF_042196865.1 Bartonella sp. AC130YNZD | reverse complement strand
TAGAGAAATGTTAAAAATCCTATTCCCTAACTTTTATTTACGCGTCCCTCACTGTAAAAAATATATGGAAAATCAATTATCTATATAGATAAAAAGAGGTCTTGTTATTTCTAGCAATTAAGAACAGCATTAATCAGGTAGTTTTTATAAACTTTAAAACATTGCGACAAAAAGAAAAAGTTTGACTCAATAGATGAAGAATTGCGCTTTTCTCATATTCTAGAGGACGAATCTGAAGTGCTACGCTGGACTGAAACCATGTTCCAGTTTTCTATAATAGACTACCAAGAAGGTCATACTTACGAACCATATTTTATTGTTGAAACAGAAAAAGCTACATATTTGTGCGAGATAAAGCGTGCTTCATATAAGTGTGATATCTCTCTTTATGCATTGAGATATAAAATATTTGTAGCATGAAGAGTAAATTTATTAAAATCATGATAAGAGGACGATAGGAACTTTATAGGTGTATCATCATAGGATTAAGTAGTTTTGTTGAGAGCTATTTCTATTTCTGCTAAAAGGTTTTTGATATATTTAATTATTATTTCGTAATAGTGGATGTACTTTATTTTTATGTGCAAGAAAGCTGATTGATTGTGTAAAATATTATTCATAAAATGACATTATTCTTAGCCTGTTAAGGACATTTTTTCTAGTGAGGTTTTTGCAATTGCAATGCTCTTTTTCTTATTCTAAATTTTGGTTAAAAAAAGCGTATAGAGGTGTTATTTTAAATTTAAAATATGCATATTCCATTGTTGGTGTTACTGTTGTAAAAGATGATATTTTATTTGATAAGTATAAGGTTTTACCAAGGAGATCGATGTATAGATAACATTTAGATTGTTCCAATATCTTGGAAAAAGCAATGGGTAAATAATTGATAATTGTGCTACGAAGGTTGTTAGATGGGCGTGTGTCAGCAATTCTTAATAAAAAGGTTTTTCTTGATAGTCGTTTTTTTTCAAAATACTGCTCTTCTTATGCAAATTTTATGTTGGTAAGCTATGCAGTTTTCACGGGAACAGGATAATGCATTAAAGGCTGTTGCCGCGTGGTTGAGGGAAGGGCGTTTTCCTCTTTTTCGCCTTTTTGGCTATGCGGGGACCGGTAAGACGACGCTTGCGCGCTATTTTGCAGAGACAGTTGATGGTTCTGTTCAATTTGCTGCTTTTACAGGGAAGGCGGCGCAGGTTTTGCGTTCTAAAGGTGCAAGCAATGCTTGTACGATTCATTCGCTGATTTATTGTCCACGTGGAGAAGAGGAAGTTTCCGATGAAATAACAGGAAAAAAGTCTATTGCTCCAACATTTACATTAAATCGAAGAAGTGCTGCTGCACAAGCTAAACTCATTATTGTTGATGAGTGCTCGATGGTTGATGAACAATTGGCGCGTGATTTAATGAGCTTTCGAACGCCAATTCTTGTTCTTGGTGATCCAGGTCAATTGCCTCCTATATCTGGTGGGGGCTTTTTTTCTAATGGGAAACCAGATTTTCTTCTTTCAGAAATTCATCGGCAAGCGCGCGACAATCCGATTATACGTCTTGCTATGGATGTACGTGAAGGACGCGATATTGCTTATGGTGACTATGGAGAAGCGCGCGTTGTAACACGTAAAGAGGTCAATCAACAATTGGTTTTGGATGCTGATCAGGTCTTGGTAGGGGTTAATCGTACACGCCACCTTTATAATCAGCGTTTGCGTGTGTTAAAGGGATTTACAGCAGATTATCCGCAAGCGGGAGATAAGCTGGTGTGTTTGCGAAATGATCCTATTAAAGGTTTGTTGAATGGCTCTTTATGGAAGGTGATGACTTCACAGAAGGAGACCGTTAAACCAAGTATTAATCTTCTTGTGAAACCAGAAGAAAGTGAGCGTGGGGTAGCAAAGATTAAACTTTTAAAAGCAGCGTTTGAAAACTCTGATCAAGAAATTTCATGGCAATTAAAAAAGCGATATGATGATTTTGATTATGGGTATGCATTAACGGTTCATAAGGCGCAAGGTTCTCAATGGAATAATGTCGTTTTGTTTGATGAAAGTTTTGCATTTCGTGATATGTGCGCGCGCTGGCTTTATACGGGAATTACGCGCGCAGCAGAGTGTTTAACGATTGTTCGATAGAAAAAAATGTGTATATCATCTAAGTTTCAGATGGAAAATGCCTTTTTTCTATCTTGTTACATACTATAAAAAATGGAAATGGGCATGGCGGTAAAACTTTCGGTTAATCTTAATGCTGTTGCTGTTTTGCGTAATCGACGTAATCTTCCGTGGCCAAGTATAACGAATATTGGGCATATAGCGCTTGCTGCTGGAGCAGCAGGTTTGACGGTTCATCCACGCCCTGATGAAAGGCATATTCGTTTTGCGGATTTGCCAGATATATACTGTTTAATCAAGAACACTTTTCCTACAGCTGAGTTTAATATTGAAGGTTATCCCAGTGATCAATTTTTGGATATCGCTGAAAACTATGCGGATCAGATCACCCTTGTTCCTGATGATCCAGATCAGTCAACGTCTGATCATGGTTGGAATTTTGCTCATGATGCAGAATTTTTAGCACCTATTATTCAGAATTTAAAAAACAGAAAGATTCGTGTATCCCTTTTTGCTAATCCTACTGTCGATGGTCTTGATATTGCTAAAGCAATGGGCGCTGATCGTGTGGAATTTTACACGGGACCTTACGGTGGTGCATTTCAGGATAAAACAAAACAAGATCAAGAGCTCAATAAACTTGTTTTAGCAGCAAGAAGAGCAAAAGAGTTGCAGTTAGGTATAAACGCAGGGCATGATCTGACACTTATGAATCTTCCTGCTCTTGTCAAAAAGATTCCTTGGCTTGATGAAGTTTCTATTGGCCACGGACTCATTGCTGATGCATTAGAGTATGGAATGCATGAGACTGTTCAGCGTTTTATCCGGTTATTATCGTAACCTTTTTCTCTCTATAAAAATTGGAAAAGAAATTTTTATAGAGGTTTGCCAATTTATCTTAAAAAACAATTTTATATATGTTTGAGATAAATAGCACTATTATCGTGCATTATAAATATTCTATTGTTCCTCTATTTATTGGTTGCTTTCTATCTTTTGTTTTTGAGTGTATGCGATGTTTTTTATTTGTACTATCCATTATGAGGAAGTTTTAAAATCTTCTTATTATAATTTCTTTGAATGGAGAAGAAATAGGGTTTGAAAGTATTTCCATTATAAAGGAGTGCGTAGGATTTTAATGGATCAATACACAAATTTTCTTGATATTTGAGCTCATTTTTGGGTTATCTGTAAATAGTATAACGTAAAATCTCCTTATGAATAAGCTTAATGCAATAGGAACTGTTAAATAGAATGATGATATCGACTTGTAGCTTTATGAAGTAAAGAGAGTGATGTGCAATAAATCTTACACTATTATAGGGAATTCTTGAAAAGGGCTTGAGCATATTAAAATTTTTTTATAAGGCGCCATAAATGGATAACATAATGGCCGTATGGGGGGCATCTTCGCGTGAGAGGCGTGGATATTAAAGAACGTAAAAAGTAAAAACATCCTCTTTATTATTCTAAAGATATTGTTGTATATGCTTTTGAAAGTTGTATTAACACAATACTTGTTATTTTGTAATTTTTCTTGCTATCTGTATTGATTTGGTTCATGTTAAAAATTGTATATTGTATCTTAATTTTTAGAATATAGCGTTTTTTTGCACGATAAAAGAGTAGAATATTAGCTAAATTTTCTTTAGAAATCTTATTTTGTGTAATTATTGTTTTTGTAGAATAGCAGTTGAAGTTTATTTGGGGATCCGTATATGTTTTAGGAATGTTTGGGGACTACAGTTTTTCTATGCAATATGTAAACTTTAAAATTATTCAATTGCTGTGTTCTTATAAGCGGTGTTTTTTGTCTTTATAAGTGTGTGATGCACTGTAGATAATGTTTCTTATTGAATAAAAATAATCTGAAATCCAGTTTAAATAGAGAAAGAAGGAATTTTTTTATGCGTGTTTATTATGATCGTGATGCGGATGTTAATCTCATTAAAGGGAAAAAAGTAGCCATTGTTGGTTATGGTTCTCAAGGGCGTGCGCATGCTTTGAACTTGAAAGATTCTGGTGTTAAAAATGTGCAAATAGCTTTGCGTTCAGGGTCGGAAACAGTTAAAAAAGCCATGGCCGATGGTTTTGAAGTGGTGAGTGTTGCTGAAGCAGCAAAATGGGCAGATCTCATTATGATGGCAACACCAGATGAATTGCAAGCTGATATTTATAAGGAACATATTCATAATCATTTACACGATGGGGCAGCGATTGCTTTTGCGCATGGTTTGAGCATTCATTTTGGCTTGATTGAACCTAAAAAAAACGTTGATATTGTGATGATTGCTCCTAAAGGTCCAGGGCATACAGTTCGTCATGAATACCAACGGGGTTGTGGTGTTCCTTGCTTAATAGCGGTGGCGCAAGATGCTTCAGGGCATGCACATAATGTAGCATTATCTTATGCGTGTGGACTTGGTGGTGGACGTGCTGGGGTGATTGAAACAACATTTAAAGAAGAGTGCGAAACTGATCTTTTTGGTGAACAAGCGGTTCTCTGTGGAGGTCTTGTTGAACTGATTCGAGCAGGTTATGAAACATTAACACAGGCAGGTTATGCGCCGGAAATGGCTTATTTTGAGTGTTTACATGAAGTGAAACTGATTGTTGATCTCATGTATGAAGGGGGTATTGCAAATATGAATTATTCGATTTCTAATACAGCTGAATGGGGTGAATATATCTCTGGTCCACGTGTGATTACGGATGAAACTAGAGCAGAAATGAAACGTATATTGAAAGATATTCAAACGGGTAAATTTACATCGAATTGGATTCAAGAATATAAAGCTGGTGCTGCTCATTTTAAAAGTATGCGGCGTTTAAATGATAATCATCCTATTGAAGAAGTTGGTAAAAAACTTCGTTCTATGATGCCTTGGATAAAATCGAACGCTTTGGTTGATAAAGAGCGTAATTGAAGCTTCTACAGAGATATTTTGTCAATAGCTTTTATAATTTTATAGATAAATATCAAAAAAAAAGGGTAACTTTAGTTACCCTTTTTTATATGTTTTTGGAAACATAAGCTTTATTTTTTAATTTTTTGCATAATTCTTTTTTCCAAAAAGAAAGTATACAATTCCTAAAAATATGAACCACGCTGGAGTGTATTTTAAAGCTATGGCAGTGTCAGCTTCTAATGACAATAAATAAATAATGAATGCAAAGAAAATAAGAAGCGCCCAACACATAACAACACCTCCAGGCATTTTATAAGGAGAGACAGTATGCTGGAGAGGACGATTGCGGCGATAGACGATATAGCTGATCAAAATGATAGACCATACAAATATAAACAAAGTTGCGGCAATTGTCGTAACAATTGTAAAAGCAGCTATGAGTGTTTGAGATAACGATACAATTGCATAACCAAATAAGATGCATATACATGAAAAGAATAATGCGTTAGCTGGAACGTGGTTACGAGAAAGTTTTCCTAAAAATTTAGGAGCACCTTTTTGTGTTGCTAGCCCATATATCATACGGCTGGTAGAAAAAATTCCACTATTTGCTGAAGATGCGGCAGCTGTGAGGACAACAAAGTTCATCAAACCTGCGGCAGTTGGAATACCAATAAGTGCATACATTGTTACAAATGGGCTTTTTTCTGGACTGATTTGATCCCACGGCGTCACAGACATAATCACAAGAAGAGAGAATATATAAAAGAATACAATGCGGATTGGTATTGAATTAACAGCTTGTGGTAGAGCTTTTTGAGGTTCTTTTACTTCAGCAGCAGCTGTTCCAGCGAGTTCAATGCCAACAAAAGCAAAAATAACAATTTGAAATCCAGCAAAAAAGCCTGTAATTCCTCGCGGAAAAATATTCCCACCGTTCCATATATGGCTAAGAGAAGCAACCGTACCGTTTGGAGAGACAAAGCCGGTAAAGATCATATAAAATCCTACAACGATTAAGACTAGAATTGCTACGATTTTAATAAAACCAAACCAAAACTCAAGTTCGCCAAAGAGTTTTACTGCGACGAGGTTAAGAATTAAAAAGGACATAAGACCAATTATAACAGGAATCCACGGATTGAGTTCAGGCCACCAAAAGTGTGCATAAGTGACAATAGCAATAATTTCAGCAGTTCCAGTGACAATCCAACACAACCAATATGTCCAGCCGATAAAGAATCCGGCACATGGTCCTAGAAGATCGGTTGAGAAGTCAATAAAAGATCGGTATTGTGTATTAGAAAGCAATAACTCTCCCATAGCACGCATGACAAAGTATAGAGCACAACCAATAATTGCATAAACGAGTAGAATCGAAGGCCCTGCTACACTGATTGTTTTTCCTGATCCCATGAAGAGACCTGTTCCAATCGCTCCACCGAGGGCTATAAGTTGTATGTGTCGGTTATGTAGTCCACGTTGTAATTTCTTCTTAGTTTTTTTTTCTAAATTTTGTTTGTTCATTTTTGGGGAGTTCTCCTTAGTTATTTTTAAATAAAATTACCCTAAAAAAGGTAATTCCTTCTATCGGAACACGCTATGGTTAAGGAGTAAAGGAATTTTTTTCTATGACTATATGTGAATAAAGCAAGAACATTATTCATTAATGGAATAATTATTTTATATATAAGAAACAAAAGATAAATTGTATTATATTTTTTTGATTTTTATATTTTATACATAATTAATAATAATTATATATAAATATAATTTATATATAATTATTATTTGTATATAAAAAATAATTATATCTATTTATAGTAAATTTTTATATAAATATATTTATACTTAAAATTATTTACTTATTTATATTTTTATATATAAAAATATAAATAAAATTGTAAATTTATTAAATATAAAACTTTATTTATAAATAAAGTAAGTTTAAATTGTTAAGATATTATTTAAAAATTAAAAAATATATTTAAAATTTACATTTAAGTATTAATATTTAAAATTTATTACAAATAGAAAAATATTTTCATAGAATCTTTTTTTATTGCAGATAGCTATTAAGATATATTCTGTTTAGAGCTACATTTTTAATTTTGGTAAAAAATTGAATATAATTTTTTTGGGGGGGGAGTTTTAGATAAAATCTCATGTTTTATTAGTAAACAATGTCAGTGAAGTTTATAGAGAATTCTTTACAGAATAGCTCGTTCTTATCCTATTATACAGTAAAATACTGTTGTGTAGAGTAGTGATATAAAGCATATAACATTTTACACATTAAGTATTTTTAGAATGTGTGGTGAGTGTTCAGGGCAGGGCTAGCCCATAGAGCCTTATGTAGGTGAACCATATAAATGATCAGCAGCATTCCCTCTTAATAAGCTGGATTGTTCACAAACCGGCGCTGGTAGGAATCGTCGTTTTTTGATGTTTGGGGAGGAGGTTAAGTAGAAAAAGGGTAACTAAAATTACCCTTTTTTGAGATGTTTTATGTATAGACTTTATTTGTTACCTTGAGTGATTTTTTTCTTTACAAATGTAAAATAGGTTATGCCTAAGCAAATAAACCAGAATATACCGTATTTTAAAGCTGTTAGGGTGTCTTCTTCTAACGTTAACAAATAGAGCATGAAAGCAAAGAAAACTAAAATTATCCCGCACACGATAACTCCTCCTGGCATTTTGTAGATGGATTCAGCATGCAAATGAGGGTGATTGCGACGATATACAATATAGCTAACCAAAATTACAGACCATACGAATAAAAATGCAATAGCTGAGATGCTCGTCACAATTGTGAAAGCACTTATGAGGCTTGGAGAGAGTGAGGCAATTGTATACCCTATTAAAATACATAAGCAGGAAAAGAATAGAGCATTGGCTGGAACATGATATTTGGAAAGCTTACCTAAAATTGGAGGAGCACCTTTTTGTGTTGCAAGTCCATATATCATGCGGCTAGTAGAAAAAATACCACTATTTGCCGAAGAAGCAGCTGAGGTGAGAACGACAAAGTTTACCAAACCAGCAGCTATCGGAATACCAGCAAGCCAAAACATCGAAACAAAGGGGCTTTTATCTGGAACAATTTGATCCCAAGGTGTGACTGACATAATCACGATGAGAGAGAAGATGTAAAAGAGTACAATACGTACTGGTATTGCATTAATTGCTTTTGGTAGAACTTTTTTAGGATTTTTGACTTCAGCTGCAGTTGTTCCTGCAATTTCTATACCAACAAAAGAAAAAATGGCAATTTGAAATCCAGCAAAAAAACCTGTCATTCCTCGCGGAAAGATATTTCCATCGTTCCATACGTGATTAAGAGAAGCAACAGTACCATTGGGAGAAGTAAAACCCGAAGCGATCATATAAAAACCAACAACAATTAATGCTAAAATTGCTACGACTTTGATAAGACCAAACCAAAATTCAAGTTCACCAAACAGTTTTACGGCAAAGAGATTAAAAATTAAAAAGAAACCAATACAAGAAAAAACGGCAATCCATGGATTAAGCGTTGGCCACCAAAAGTGCATATAAGTGATGATGGCAATAATATCTGCAGCTCCAGTTACAACCCAGCTCAACCAATAGCTCCAGCCTACAAAGAAAGCGATTCCCGGTCCTAGCATATCGGTTGAAAAGTCAATAAGAGACCGGTACTGTGAATTAGAAAGCAATAATTCTCCCATAGCACGCATTACAAAGTATAGGGCACATCCAATAATAGCATAAACGAGTACGATGGAAGGGCCTGCTACACTAATTGTTTTTCCTGATCCCATGAAGAGTCCTGTTCCAATAGCTCCACCGAGGGCTATAAGTTGTACGTGACGGTTATCTAGTCCACGTTGTAGTTTCATCTGAGGACCATCTTTTAAATTTTGTTTATAGCTCATTTTTTGGGGGTTCCCTTTAATTATTTTGAGATTAAATTACACTAAAAATGCATTATTCTGTATCGAAGCATGATATAAATGAGGTGTAAAGGAAAAAAACGTTTTTTATGATTTTGTGTGGATAAAGAAAAGAATATGTTTTAGGAATATGGTTTTGAAAAAAGAGAATGTTTTTCTCTTAAATAACGTAACAGATATTTGAATAGGGAGCTTTTTATTGTTATTAATAACAAATTAATTGTTCATTAAAAGAGGTGGGGCTTTTAAAATTATTTCAGAAAACTGTCAGGAGTTTTTATAATTTTTTGAAACTTATTATTTGTAATCAGTGCATTATTTATTATTATTCATAATGGTGAGAGTTTTAATTTGTGCTCAAATAGCACTCGAGAGTTCTCATCTTAGTTTAAGAACAATTTGTAATGGAAAATTAAAATGATTTTTAAAATCATTTTTTTGTTTGTATGGTGCTATCATAAATCAAAAAGTTACTTTTATTTCATAAACGAAAAGAGGAATATCATAGCTTATTTTTTTAAGTGATGAATAAGGATTTTATTTAGATATTGGTAACATTTTATAAAATATTGCGAGAAACTCACATTGTTTACACAAACGTCCTTGAGAGTATGATAAAGAAATGCAACGTAATTCAGTTATACAAAGAAAAAAAGAACTGGGGATTGTATAAGCTCTGTTAGAGATTGAGCTATTCATAGTGAGAGACAGAATCAGGAAAAGATTGCTCTATTAACTTTACAATTTGTTATCAAAAAGATAAAACTATCCAAAGAAAATGAAAAAAGAAAACAGAGATAAAACTGTTCCTGTCGCACTGTTAATCGAGCCTTTTACCCGCTGCTTTTTTAAGGCGGTACTGGTAAATGATATAAAAATGGTCATTAAAGTAAACCATGCAAAGATGTTGAAAGAATGTATGGTTACAAGTTCAAAACCTTTTTTAATGCTACCACCAGAAGCTAAGAATTTTGGAAAAGCTGCTATGTAAAATATAGATACTTTGGGGTTTAGTATTTGTGTCAAAAAACCGTCCATATAGCTGGTTAAAAGCTTTGTTTCACTCGTAGCATGCTTTTCATTCGTTGAACTTCTTTCTTTTGAATTTAAGCTGTGTATTCCAGATTTAATTGATTTAAAGCCCATGTATAATAAATAGCTGCCACCCATGAGTTTTACTAAAAAAAACAGCGTTTTGTTGTTGAGAATGAGCGCTGATACACCTAGGTGTGGAAAATGCCCCATGCACATATGTTGCTGTACACAATCCTAAAACGTTTACAAATGCGTTCTTTCTTCCCAATCTCGTTGCATTATCGATGATAAGGGCCATATTCGGCCCCGGTGAGATGACTAAAAAAATGAAACAATGAAAAAGGTCAGTATTTGATGATTCATTTTACTTTTAGCTCTGAAATTAATTGATTTTCGAGATACAATTCTATTCTGTCAAACTGAGAAAGTTTTCCGACACCCTGTGGAGTGCCTGTGTATATGAAATCACCACGTCTTAGCTGAATGTAGTGACTTAAAAATGAGATTATCTTCTCAAAGCTAAAGATCATATTTTTCGTATTGCCAACTTGTCTTGTTTCGCTATTCAACTTCATTGCAAAGGTTATTGGGTTGTTTATTTTTTCCTTGTTTATGAAGTCAGAGACGTATGCAGCGCCTTTAAATCCTTTCGATAAAAGCCAAGGAAGCCTTTTTCCTTTCAGTTTTGTTTGCAAATCCCGCGCGGTGAGATCAAGACCTATTGCTACGGCATCATAGCATTCTTTTGCTTCTGCCTCCATGATCATGAAAGCGTCCTTTGAGATTTTGAGCACAATTTCAGTTTCAAAATGTATTTCTTTGGAAAAATCAGGGAGATAAATTTCATTACCTAAAACGAGTGAACTTTTTGGTTTGCTAAAGATAACGGGTTCATCTTCAACAACATTGCCTAGTTCATGAACATGTTCAACATAATTGTATCCAACACAGTAGATGTCATTTATCATGGGAGCCCTCCAAATTTTTTATTTTCTCTTTGTATAGGCAAGAGAAAACTTTGCAAACAACATTTTTTCTTATATCGCGTTTTGCGTTTTCTGGAAAAGAAGCATTGTGTGGGTTGATGACTAACCACGATGACAGCTCTTCGCATTATCCTCTTTTGAAGAGTGCCCAATCTTATAGTCTTTGAGATTATTTTAATTTTGATTGCCAATTTTCTGAAATTACTTTATTACTTAAAGAGTGATTTTGCTCGTCTACGCAGCGATTAGTAGGGTCTGAAAGTCCTAAAGTTCGATCATAAATGAGCCCACTCTGTGGGTGTCTCGGAATTATGGGATATTTTTCTATGTCTAGGTGCTATGAGCACTAAAAGCAAAAATCTGTTTCGTATTCAATACTTTCAGGCTCTCGGAATACTAATGCGAGGGTGCTCGCGCCCAGCGGGGGGAGCTTAAGAGTGAAAAGCAAAAAGCTACATTTTAACGGCATTTCTATAGGCAAAAAATTCGCTTTCAAAGAAAAATGCAGGGAATGTCGTAAAAGCAATTAGGGCACCAATTAGGAATAACTTTTCAACAAATCCAAAAGTATGAGAAAGTCTGTGAGGGTTTAAAAGAAGCAGACCGTGGCAAACTTATGGTATATGGAACGGAGAAGATTTTTACCAGCTTTAAGATAGCACAACAAATAGCCGGAACTGGAGAGCGTGTTTTGTTTCTCGTGCCTTTTCTGGCTTTGATGTCACACACGATAAGAGAATGGACACGCTATACAGGAGTACCGTTTCATTCCTTTGTGGTGTATTCTGATACATAAGTTGGCAAGCGTCGTAAAAACAAAGAAGCTGCTGCCGAACTCGATGTCTCAGATCTCGCTCTATCAGCTATCAACTGATGCTCAAAAGCTTTGAAAAAAAGCAAATAAAGTATTAGTAAATGCAATGACTGTGGTGTTTGCTACTTACCAATTAATCCAAGTGATTGCGGATGCGCAAGAGAAATACGGTTTATCAGAATTTGATCTGATCATTTATGAAGCAGCGCAGGTTAAGGCAGATAAGGTAGAACCTTTGGTTGTAGAAGCGAAGGAAGTAGCCGAGACTGCGAAGTCGACAGCAGAAGAAGCGAAGAGTGTTGCGGAGCAAGCAAAAGAAGAAGCTGATACGACGAAGCAAGGGCTTGGAGAGGTCAAGAGTTCATTAGACACGGTGACAGCAACGACAAATTCTGCGAATACAGCCGCCTCTGAGGCAAAAGTGTTAGCGGAAGAAGCGAAGAGTGCATTGACAGAAGTTCAAGAGAAGGCACAGAGGAACAGTGACAGTCTTTCTGAACTTCAAGGCAAGGTAGGTTCTCTTTCCACTAATTTTTTAGAGAATGTGCGTTTTCATCAACCTAGCAGAATTCTGGAAGCCGATCCGAAAAATAGAAAAGGTCTTGTGATCAATGACGGGGCATGTTTTCGCTTTTATCATGGTGGAGAGAATGGGGGTAGGTACCTCTTTTACCGCGTTCCAGGGCGTGGAAGGATGACTTTTGACGAAGATCTTGAAGCAGGAAAGGATTATTATATATATCTCATCTTAAAAGATCAGACGAATGAGCTATCCTTTGAGATTTCGCAAAATCCAACGGCTCCTGATGGCTATACAGAGGATAATTCTGAAAAGATCGGTGGATTTCATACGCTATGTGCGGATGTTGGTGAGATTGAAGGTCATCTCTTATCGGGTTATCAAGCGGGGGATGTTTTGCCCAATTCTGTTTGGTGTTTAAATCACCGCCCACGTAGTAGTCCAGAAGGGATGGTTTACAATCCGTGGCATAATATTTGGGTTGATATTTATCTTCAATCAGGGACAGGTGTAAATGCAAAGTCGGCATATGGTGTTCCGATAACGAGCAATCGTAGCTATGCGAATCATGCCTTTGATTTTTGGTCTGTTAATAAGAGATTTTTGACGAGTGATGAGTTTTCGCCATGCATGTATGGAAGTAATCAAGCAACCAGTATTGTCGGCAATCAAGCGCCTTCTCCTAAGACGTCTGGAGGACACGTTGATACAAACAATAGACGGATGATTTCGCATATCGGTTGTGAGGATGGTTGCGGTTATGTTTGGCAATATTTGTCTGGTTGTTATCCCGTGACTAAATGGCATACAGGGGAGCAAGGAAGCAGTTTACGTGTAGACATAAATGTTATGTTGGGAGGAGGCGATTGGACTGGTGGCTCTAACAATGATCATCTTGTACGGAATTTTGCGCATTCTCGTTATGTAGAAGATGAAAAAATAGGCGCCCGTGGATGTAGCGAGCCACTTTATTATAATTAGCGCGAGATTGATTAGAACATCATTTTATCCAATCCCACTTTTGTGGGGCTTTTTTTATGGAGCGTCAGATGAGAAAGATATCGAAAGAAGGATAGGCACTTCATCGTGAAGTTTTAAAATCAAAGCTTTTTCTACTAAACTCATGATCTCAACCAGAGCAGCACAATCTTATCACTCATATTTTCATGCCTAGAAAATTGAGATAATGCCATCCATAAATCGCATAAGAAGTTAGTATTTACCTTCATTGCACACCTCCATGGATTTTTCTCTCAAACATGCCGCCAATCCTTTAGGTGTGATTTTTGTTGAAGGCAGCACCTTTTCTGTTCCATCCGGTTTTTGAATGGTGATGGCAGAACAGTCCATGAATCCTTTTTTGATTTTATCCTGATTAAAGGTAACAATGGACCACTTGGAGCACGTCGATACACCCAATCATTTTTATGCAAGTAATCTGTTAAATCCTTTGGTCTTATCTCCAACATCTTCGCGGCTTCAATCAAACCAAACAAACCATCAGAGCGTTTTAAGCCTTCTAAAGCTTTTGCTTTTGGTGCTAATTCTGAAATAACATAGTTTTTCTGCTTAATTTGATTTTGTAGATGATTTAAGGCGCCAAGTAATACTTCGGGTTTGGAGTAATCAATTTGTGGAATAGCTACTTGTCTTTCCAACTCTTTCCAACGGTCAATTATCTTTGCTCGTAAGGCAGTGCTGTAACTAGAAACAAGAATTAAGCATTCACGCTTTGGCAGGTTATAACAAGGGCGGCTTTCACCTTTGTTATCAAGGTAGTGCCCACCAAAATCAACCTCCTTAAATTTGAGGGCGTTAAGTTCTTCAAGCGTTTTCTTAATGTCACGCATAATATTGTCATGCCTTTTGCCACATAATTCAGTAATTTTAATAATGGTATTCATAAAGAATTCTTAGATGTTAGACGTTCCTTAATGACATTCTAAAAGAGTGCTGGGCACTAAGAAACACGGCATCTAGTCCGTCGTTACGCCTTTCCCCGAAGGGGGTATATGGCATAGCCACACCTGACAAAGCTATTATATGCATGTAGCACACAATGAGTTAAAGCTTTTAAATTGCGGAAGATTAGTTATTTCGGC
The DNA here is from genome assembly GCF_042196865.1 of Bartonella sp. AC130YNZD. Taxonomy (NCBI): domain Bacteria; kingdom Pseudomonadati; phylum Pseudomonadota; class Alphaproteobacteria; order Hyphomicrobiales; family Bartonellaceae; genus Bartonella; species Bartonella sp. AC130YNZD. The sequence continues at coordinate 292 of NZ_JBHIQZ010000028.1, read as the reverse complement.
AACTAATCCGCTAGTTGTTTTAAGGTGTTTTTGAGGCACCTGATTCGAAAATACCTATTACTATAGAATTTTCCAGCAACAAGAATTACTTTTTGCTAAGAAAACGTTTCACATATTGTACAGTGTACATATTGAAATTATTATTTATCAATGAGTCAAGTGTACAATGTACAGTCAAATTGAAAATTCTGTCGTTAGCGATAGTTCGCACTAGTCTGCCCCGCAACGAAGCCAACCCGCTGGGAAGTACCTTTTGAATTGATTTTATTGACTTTTTTATGAAAAAAACAAA
>NZ_JBHIQZ010000027.1:0-15174 GCF_042196865.1 Bartonella sp. AC130YNZD | reverse complement strand
GCTAAATCAAATTTTACATTATTGTCTTTATCGCCTTTTGTAATGTTAAGATTGGTACTGCCAGTAGAAAAATCTACCGTACTTTCAATCGCAACAGCCTTAGAATTTTCACCACCAACAGAGAGTTTCCAACCTTTATCTGTGTACTTTCTTAGCGCTTTCAGCTGCGCAACATTCACTGCATCTGTATCTGCACTACCGGCCGCTACTGCTATAATCTGTCGCGTTTTTTTATCACCAACACTTCCAACACTCACTGCACCTGACGTGCTTTTCCATGAAAATGCACTATCTTCTGCAGCTGCATTCGCTATAGGATCATAACCACTCTCACCAGCAGCAATGTTAGCTTTAGAATAGCTTCCTATTGCAACACTCCCTTTCACCATCCCAAAAGCTTCGTGACCTAGCCCGATACTATCCAACTCCTGAGCTTTTGAATAGTAACCGATAGAAATGCCATTTTTAGCATCTTCCCATACCGATGAACGCTGACCAATACCAATCCCATTTTCTCCTCCGATTTTAGCAACACGCCCTAAGGCAATTGAATGATTACCCTTCGCAGTTGTATAATCATCTGGATATTTATCTTGAATATCATCAGAACCTATTGCGATACTATGCTGACCCAAAGAGTGCGCCGAGCGTCCTATAGAAATACTATTCAAACCTGTCGCCTCTGCAGTATACCCCAAAACGATAGTATTTTTTGCTTTCGCCTTTGCAAAAGAACCTATAGCAATACCATCATCAGCGAATACTTCTGTACTAGCACCAATAGCAATTCCCTGATAACTCTTAGCTTCAGCTGATAAACCGATAGCTATCGCTCTTTCAGCTTTTGCCATCGCCCCAACACAGCCAAGTTTACCGCTCGCATTTTTACAATCTGGATCATCTCTACCTATTGCAATACTTGAGTAAGTAGTTGCCTTTGCAGTATTACCCAACGCAACACCCTGATCAGCTTTCGTGTCTCGCTGCATTTCACTAACAGGAATAAGTTGTCTTGGTGTCAAAGTATTTATTACAGAGCTATTATCAATCTTTATTACGGAATTCTTATCACTGTTACCAGAAAGAGTATTGATGAGAAAATTTGCATAGTCACTGGTAGCATCCACCTTAGGTGTCATCGCAACACTCAACGCTGTTATATAATTTTTCTTTGATACACTAGAAGCATCTAAATCACTGTTATCGCCATCATAAGCAGAGATAACATTTTGTGGAGCTCCTACAACAGCACTCTCGACACCTTCAAGGAACATTTTGCTTAAATCGACATTTGCCGAAAAACTAGGAGTAACATTCGATAAAAACGCAACTATTGCAGCCAACAAAAGTACCCTCACCAAAGACAATGGATAAGGAAAATGAGTCTCTTTTGCATCATTGTGTGCTGGTGTGGCATATAATTTTTTCATAACAAACTCTCCAATGAAAAAATAACTATAACCACAAAAAAAACACATTTAAACGCTAAAAAGTCCTTTGAAATTTGTTTTTCTAAATATATTCAAAAGCTTAACGACTGATTGAAAAGATAGAGAAGTTGATGTTTTGTAGTTAACACGCCTTGTTCTCTTACCTTTCCTAAAAAGGTAAGTTTTCTTGTGGTGGTTAGTTTTTTTAATCTTTAAACCTGTTGCTTGTTTTTTGCAAGGGGTAGAATTGATTTATTATATTGTTTTTATAACTTCCTCCAGTAAAATTGAAATACGTTTAAATATATACCTTTGTCTTACTAGAGAGTTTTTTAATAGATTTTTAGAGAGTGAAAGGTTTTTTAGATTTAAAAGTTAACGCAGAAAATAATGGACTTATAATTTATGAAAAAACTCATTATCTTATTTTGAAATAAGAAGTTCGTTTTGTTGAAAGTGTGCGGTTTTTCTATTTTTTAAACCTGTATTTATCATTATAGCGCTTATCAATTTATATATATTTTCTTACATACGTAAAAACAATTCACCCCTACCTCATGAGACAGGGGTGAAAGGAGTTTTTTATGCTTTTTGTTTATTATCAGTTCAATGTCATATTGAATCCTGCACCTATACCCCAGTGACCTCCAGAAGTTGTTGCGGATATGTTAGAGCGATATTTTCCATTTTCTGAAGTGTAACCTGCACCAAAGGCAAATGCAGATTGGCTACGCCATAAACCACTACCAAATCCAACGCTTAATTTTCCAGGCGTATCATTGTAGCGTAAGTTAGACACTGCTAAACCAATCGCAGCTGCTTGTCTTGCCTCTTTTTTTACACTCTCAATACTATAGTTTAAAACATCAAACTTCATATCTGTATATTGCTTAGCCCGATCAACGGCATCATCAATCGCATCAATCACAATATTATTAACCCGTTGGTCTGTATACTGCTTGGATTGATCAAGAATAATTTTCATCTGTTCTTGAGTATAGTCATGGAGTTGACCACCATTTACAGCTTCTTTCGAACCTTTTTCAATTTTACCATCAGCAAGATTATCAATCATAACAGGTTCACTGGCATCCCCCCCCGCTAATGTTATTTTATTGGTTTTTTTGCCGTTTTCATCTCTATCATAACGAACAGCACCCTCTTCAATGTCGTCAACTCTATTATTGATGTTATCAACTTTGGCATCAATATTGATAACTGTATCACCAATATCAGCAATCGTATTGGAAATGTTATCAACTCTGTTGGTAAGATGCTTAACATCTTTTTCAACACCAGTGATACGTTCATTGGTTTCCCAAAGTTGACCACCATTAACCGCATCTTTCGAACCTTTTTCAACTTTACCATCAGCTACATTGATAATTTTATTCGGCTTTCCATCGCGACCAGCATCATAGGCTTTTTCTTTATCATTCCACTTTAAAGCATCTGAATCGACCTTGTTGATGACATCATCAATACGGTTATTAATATTTGACATATTTTTATTGACGTCACCAAAAGCATCAGCGACATTATGGTGCTCTTTCTCAACAGTCGTACCATCAGCATTGACTTGAACAATCTTAAAAGTAGGATCTGTCCATTTGCCATTCTCATATTTGGCACCGCCACCGAAATAATTAGCAAGCTGGTTGCTCATGAAATAAAGCTGGTTACCCGTAATGGCATCTGTTGAACCATCCGCAATCTCACCATCCAAAAGATACTTCAATTTGCTGTTTGTCTTCTTTCCATCTTTTTCATGACGTGCAACGAATGCACCTTCATCATCATCCCACAATAAAGCATCTTTAGAGATACCTTCAATTTTCTGATTAAACTCATTTGATACATTTGTTAAGCGCTTATTTACATCTTGAACATTTTTATCAAGACCTGTTAAAGCATCACCAACATTGTAAAAATTAGCCTTCCCTACTTCACCACCTACAATAGCGGATAAAGTATATTTCAGCCCTTCAAAAGCACCGTTAATGAACTTTGCTCCACCGCCAAAAAACTTTGCAATATCTGCTGATATTTTATTAATCTGACTACCATTAATTGCATCGTTGGAATTTTCAGAAATGCTACCATTTTTGACGTTATGAAGAGCAACTGGCCCATCGCTATTATCGCCACCTAAAGTTACTCTACCGTAATTAACATTACCATCTACATCTTTATCATAGAGAACCGCAGCAGCAGTGACTGTCTCAATATCTTTAGAAATCTTATCTATGCTTTTATCAAGTTGGTCTTTGTTAACAGCTTCATCACCCTTCTCTGCTGCCTGCACACCAGAAATCTTACGTGCTACACCAGCATATCCTGCAATATTGATTTCAGTCCCAGCTGTATCCTTACCAATCGTGATAGGAGCTGAAATTTCATCTTGTTTAACAAGACTATTTTTTACCACATCGGAAATCTTATTATCAATATTTGTAATAGAAGTATTCACGCCCGTAAACGCATCCGTAACATTATGATATGTTGTATCCTGAATAAGGAAAGCTGGCTCGATACCGTTCAATACATCTGTACTACCACCAAAATATTTCGACGTATTTTTAGCTACTTTTTCAAGATTATCAGTAACAGTTTTGACATTTTCATTCGTCTTAAAAAGCTGTGAACCATTTACCGCTTCCGTTGATGTTTGAGAGAGTTTTCCGTCTTTCACACCGGAAAGTGTACGTTCCATAGCACTTTTGTTTGCAATATTAATTTCAGTACCACCTGTTGCCTTACCGATCGTGATAAGTCCTGACCCGCTTTCTTGCTTCACAAGACTGTTTTCTGTCACATTGTTAATCCGATTATAGATATCCGTGATAGAATTATCGACACCGCCGAAAGCCTCAGCGACATTATTGTATTTTTTCTCAACAATATCACCGTTTTCATTACGTCGAGAAATTATGAAAGCAGGATCTATCCACTCTCCATCTTCATAACTAGCGCCACCACCAAAATAATTCGCAATCTGATCACCCATCGCATAAAGTTGGGAACCATTTATTGCATCTGTTGAATCTTCTGAAACATTGCCATCTAAAAGATACGTTAGCTTACTATTTGTTTTCTGTCCATCTATTCCATGACGCGCAACAAATGCTTGATCCTTTTCACTCCACAGTAAAGCATCTTGAGACAATTTATCAAACTCATTGGTTACATGCTGTATATGTTTATTCACATTTTTGACATTTGCATCGAGCCCTGTTAAAGCCGAGCCAACATCTTCAAAGGTTTTCTGTTCTACTTTACCATCTGTAGAAACTGTAGATAAATTATATTGTGGACCTGAAAAAACTCCGTTATTAAATTCTGTACCACCACCAAAATATTTTGCAATATCTTTAGATATTTTATTAATCTGGCTACCATTTACCGCATCTGTTGAATCTTCAGAAATATCACCATTTAAAAGGTGGGTAATCTTACTATCTGTTTTACGTCCATCTTTTTCATGACGTGCAGCAAATGCTTGTTTACCATCATCCCATAATAAAGCATCTTGAGAGAATTTATCAAATTTATTATCTACATATTTTATACGACTATTCACATTTTTAACATTCGCATCAAGCTTTGTTAAAGCATCACCAACATTTTCAGCTATATACTGAACTACTTCACCATCTGTAGAAACTGTAGATACGTTATATTGTGGACCTACAAAAGCACCATCCTGAAATGCTGCTTCCCCACCAAAGAATTTTGCAACATCTCCAGAAATTGTATTAATCTGGCTACCATTTATAGCTTCTTTCGAAGCCTTTCCGAGGTTTCCATCCGCAATACCAGAGATAACTCGATTTTCACTATTAGAATTGGCAACATTGATTTTGGTACCATCTTTTTGCGCACCAATTGTAATGAGCTTCTGCCCTTCGTCCCATTTAACAAGACTATTTGCTGTTACATTGTTAATCCGTGTATAAATATCTGTTATAGAATTATCGACATCTTTAAAAGCATCCGTTACATTATGGTGTTCTTTATCCTGAACAGTAAAAGTTGGCTTGAAACCATCAATCACATCTGTCTCACCACCAAAATATTTTGATATATTATCAGCATAATTGAAAAGCTGATGGCCATTTATTGCTTCTGTTGAATCGGAACTGACTTTTCCAACTGCAACGCCAGAAATAATTCGATCCCTACCTTCAGAGTTCGCGACTTTGATTTCAATACCTTCTTTTTCAGCACCAATGGTAATTAAATTTTTACTTTTACTCCATTTAACAAGACTATTATCTTCTATCTCAAACTTCATTTTATATAATTGTGAAAGATTAACAGCATCATGCTCATCGCTACCATCTGCGACTCCTTTAATTTGTGTCTTTGCAGCATTAATGCCACCCTTGGTCATGTTTGGACCATCCTTGATCATGAAACCGGCATTACTCATTCTGCTATCCCCTGTTTCTACACGACCAACTTTAATATATTCACTTAAATCAAAGGATACTTGATTGTCTTCGTTTTTGACAATTTTTATATTTGTGTTCTCACTCTCATTATCATCATCGTCTTTCTGCTTAACTGCAACAAAATTCACTGTACTCCCAGCTTTAACATCTGTAGCATCGTTCCCATCAACAGAAAGCTTCCAGCCTTTTTCTGCAATTGCTTTTACATTTTGCAACTGTGAAAAATTTACAGCATCAGTATCGTCTTCCCCATCTGCTACTCCTTTGATCGTTTTATTACCAGCATGAATGCCTTTAACAGTTATGCTCGGCCCCTCATCACCGTCAAATCTAAAGCCAGCAGCATCCATAATGCTGTCTCCTGCTGTGACAGTCATTACATTAATATCATCAGCTAAATCAAACGTAACATTGCGGTTATTATCTCCTACAATCTTGATATTCTGACTACCTTCCTTACCAGCTGATTGTAAATTTACTGTATCATTTTGTCCAATAGATACACCATTTCCACCATTAACAGAAAGTTGCCAATGCGTTGTAGCAGCTTCTTTTATCTCTTTCAGTTGTTTATAATTCACTGCATCGGTATCTTGAGTTCCCTCTGCTACGTTTATAATCTTTTGATTTCCAGCATCAATACCATTCACGGTTATGCTTGGCCCCCCATTAACAAACTTAAAGCCATCACCATTCATAATGCTGTTACCTGCAGTGACACTTGTCAAACTAAGGTTACTATTCAAAGTAAATGTAACTTTATTTCCATTACTTTTAACAATTTTGATGTTTTTGTTATTGTTATCATCAGCACCTGTAACGAGATCTACTGTACTACCTGCTCCAACATCTGTAGCATTGTTACCATCAACAGAAAGCTTCCAGCCTTTTTCTACAACTGTTTTTACCTCTTTCAGCTGTTTATAATTTACAGCATCGGTGTCTTCTTCACCATCTGCCACATTTGTAATCTGTTTATCGCCAGCATCAATACCATCTAGAATCATTTTTGGCCCATTTTCAATAATAAAGCCATCATCACTCATAGAGCTTTGTCCTGTAGTGACTTTTGTCAATTTAAGAGTATCACTCAAAGTAAATTCAATTTTATGCTTATTATCTACAGTGTTTCTTTCAATCTTTAAGTTATCTTTTCCTACTTTTGTATCTTTCACTGAAAAATCTATTGTACTACCTGGATTCACGTCTGTAGGATCGGTATTGTTAGCAGAAAGTTTCCAAACTCCTGATGCCAAATCTCTCATAGCTTTCAACTGTGCAACATTCACTGCATCAGTGTCATTACTCCCTGCTGCAACATTTGTAATCTGTCGCGTTAAATTCTGGTTAGTATTACCAACACTAAAATCACCTGCAGTGCTTTTCCATGCAAGACCACTCTTTGTTGTTGTAGTATTTGTTACAGGATCATAACCAAAAACACCACTCTCAACACGAGAGACAGATCCTCCCCCCACAGCAACACCATCAATAACACGTACTTGTGCATTTATACCAATTGCAACTGAATGAGCCGTCTCAGCATAAGTATGGGAACCTATGGCAATCGAATTTTTACCTTTAGCTATTACTTTTCTTTCTTCCCCGTTGTCTGCAGGTTCTCCACCACCTATTGCAATAGAACCAAGAGCTTGAGCTTCAGCCTTCGTGCCTATAGCAACCGCGTACTCGTCAGTTGCTTTGGTCTTTAATCCTAATGCAATACTATCGTAACCAGATGCAGATGCAAACTTACCAATAGCAACACTATTTATACCGTTCCCTTCTGCATTTGAACCAACCGCAATCGCATCGTCCTGCGTAGCTTTGGAACTCTCACCTATAGAAATGCTATTTTTACCAGAAGCGGTTGCGAGACCACCAAAAGAAACAGCAGATTTGCCCGATGCTTCTGAGCCTACACCCATAGCAACACTTGCTATACCACTTGCAAGTGCGGAAACACCAAAAGCTTGTGCACCCCCTGCCTTTGCTGTCGCGCCTGCACCAAATACGGTTGAATAATTACCCGTCGCTGCAGACCCACACCCCGTAGCAAAAGAATAAACACCATAAGCCTCAGGCATAGCGCTAGCAAAACCACTGGTGGAAAATGTCCCCATATAACCACCCAAAACTTTACCATCAACCCTAGCCGTGTATCCATCACCCGTCCAAATAACCTGTTCAGTGGTCGTACCATAAGGACGACGACCGTTAAACTCTTGATTAGTAATAAATCTATTATATTGTTGCTCTGCGGTTATTCGTTGACTATCAGCAATTCCTTGTTGTTGTTTGCCGCCACGACCAACAACGTTGTCTGCACCACAATAATTATCATCACCAGCAAAAACAACACTCCCATGACTCCCATACGGATACATCACTTGGGGAGCATTCGAACTCTGATTAGTTTGTCCTATTATCGCAAGGTTCGCCGCAAAAACGGGAGAAACACTCGATAAGAGTGTCGCCATTACCGTACTAAGAGAGACAACTTTAATTAAATTTGGTGTGGAATATTTTTTTTTCATAAGAACCTCCTCCAACAGAGTTCAACATCATTACAACGCGCAGAAACACTCATGGCAAAACCCTTAGTTTGCGCACTTCAAAAACCAATAAATCAAGGCAAAACCCTCCCCCCTTCGATACCGCTATTTTTTACGGCATCGCTCTAAAATCTTTGCAACAACATCGAATCTAGAAAAGTCCCCAACCCTTTTAGCTAGAGGGATTCAAGCTAAAAAATAAATAAAAACACAAAACTTTGAAAATATATCGTTATCTCCATTCAAAAATACTGTGATTTATCTCTTAACAAAATAGTTTCACTAAAGAGCAATTCTACTCTTCAAATAAAGCGCATCAGAAGAATGGCAAGAGTGTAAAAATAATTTTTTATAAATTTATAAAAATACTTCTCAATAAAATAGCTGTTCTTATAAGCACAAATTTATGATTTTTTAACTTATAGCATAATGTAATAATGACGATTATCATGATAACATCACTCTTTGCTGCGAAGTAATCTGTTTCAATATATGATGCACACCTTTGAAAGAATTTTTTTATATCCAATATAATGAGAAACTTCCTATTAAAAGTTTTAACGTACTCATCTCATCGTCTTCATAAAAAGATAAAAGCGCGCTATAAAAATCTTTCGTTCTTCTCTCTTTCATGTCTGTTCCCCCTCTATAGTCATCAAAACCGTCCTTGTATTTTCACTATTGTATAAATTTTTAATATTACAAACCGAAAAGAAGCTGTTTTCTAAACTCTTTCCTCTCACATAATCCACTGTATTTTCACTGTTGTCCGTATCTTTTCTTCAACCAACAAATATTTCAGGAATGATGCTATACTCGCTTCCTTTTGAATCAATTTTGTTTGTATTGCTACCCGTCGTTCTTTTTATGAACCGTTTTATCTTTAATCAGAGAAATATATTGATTTATAATGATAGTTTCTCGTTTTTCAGATCGAATAAGAGACTCGAAAATCGTGAGATTCTCACATTCCAAACTTGGTTATACAGCAGAAAATCAAAAAAGTTTTATTTTTTAAAAGGCTGTTCATTCGTATCTTATGAAATTTCTAGATGTGTTTTTCAGTTGCGATTTTACGCTTTAAATGTAATTTTAAAAGTGGCAAAGTGGCTTCGACTTCTTCTATATCATTGAGGTTTTGAATAAGCTCTTGCAATCTTCCATAAAGCTCTGCTGCTAATTCCGCAACATCTTCAGGAGAAAGTGTTATTTTTGCATCATGATAGGTCGTATAAACTAAATGTCCCAGCTTTTTCATCAGCCCAGTAGGAATCGCCTGCGGTTTAAAACCAGCTGCTTTCGCCTTTGCCACATCTGAAAACATCTCGCCATTTCCCGTTACTAGCCAATCTAATGAAACACCACAAATTTCTTGATATTTGGAGAGAGCAGAGGCTGTAGGCTCACTTATACCAGTTTCATAAGTTCCTATAGAACCAGCAGTGATCCCAAGATGTTCAGCAAACTGCTTACGCTCTGTAAAACCAAGAGCGTAACGCACTTCACGAAAACGTTTTGCCAACTCAGTTTTAGGTTTTGCTTCCGGACGAGCCAAAAAAAATACTCCAAAATCAATATAATTGTTGACTAAATAATTATATTGATTTACATCTATTGTTACTGCCCCTTAAGAAGAGCAGTTATCACATACATAACCCCACAAAAACGGATGTCACAGCATCCATTTAAGCAGGAGCGAAAATTATGACAATTACAAAAAAATGCAATCGCCGTGGTACTTTTCTGAGCTGCGCCCCTGTAATATAACCTTGGAAAAACTCAAGCCTATCAGAGGCTATTTTCCAGAGTCAAAAACATTTGGACACAGGCCAATGAAAAAACTAAATGCGCCACTGCCAACTCTATCAGTTTGCATGCCAAGCCAATTCTTGCCAACTGCTTTCTCAAAAGTTGCAGTCATATTCTTTCAAAAGCAAAAAGCCTAATACGATTCTCTTCATTTCATGCTGTGCAATATACCACTGAAATCTTATTACAAAAATATGCTAATGCATTTCCCATAGGTTTTTATAAGGTAAAAAGTTTATCAATGTCTAAAAATCAATATAAAATAGGCAAAATAATTGGTATTCTACAAAAAACGAGATTATCACTCGTTATTAAAAAGTTAGACGTTTACAAACCCTGTTTGCTTATTTTATATATTAATGGCACTGATTTAGCTGTAACTGGTAATAGAGATTTCAGGGTGTTTGGTTTATCGTCAGAATACTCTTCCTCTACGCATATTAAAAGCCTTTTGGCAATGTATTTTAAATGCTATAAATTTTATAGTGAACACATTGCCATCCATATTTACAATTAGGCGCTTCAAAATCTTGGAGTAATAAAGTCTTTAATAGGCTTTGATTTAAAAGCGCGTATTTTGCAGAAAATTGACAAAACCATGAGGTTCGTATACATGGCAATTTTAAGTGATGATAGTGGAGTGATACTTAAAAAAGCTGCATGGAAACCCGCAACGTTGAGGAATTAAGCATGACCTCTTTATGCGATAAAGAATTATCTGATACACTGGTTGGTCTTTATGACGACTATCAACGCGGTTTCGACATTGGAGAAGAGCTTAAACTGTGCGTGGATTTGGCGTTATCTCTTGAATTGGAACTCAGTATTCACCGTTTAAGTGAAACAGATGCTGTTTTAAAAAAAGAGATTGTGCAAACCTTGCATCGTCGTAGAAATACTCATTCCAATGAAGATGAAATTGATACAATTTTTCATATGGATTTTGAAAAACAAAAATAATGCAATACTCTCCCCGTATAATACGATATTCCCTCATCGCTTTACTTTCTGCTACGCTTAGACAAAAAACTTTCAAGAAGATTTAAAGTGTTACGTTTTCGTCTTCTTAACAGCAGTGAGGTGAATTAAAGAAACGCATCAATTCTTTTAGATCATTATCAAAAAGTAAAGGGTATTCTCTAGCATACATCAATTTATGCTTTATTCATTAAGCACCAACTTTTACATTTTCTCAACTCTCCTTTAAAAGCAAAATGTGAAATATGCCGCAGCGTAGATATTTATAAAATAGCGTATATTGACCACACTTAAATGTAATTTATTGTTTTTCATGTTTATAAAACAGCACTATGAGTATTCCAACAAACGCAACAATACTTTGAAAAAAATATATCGATTGAGGTGATATGCTACTGTTATCGCTTGCCATAATGAGATAGACTCCGAGGATCAAGCATCCAGAGATACCATTAAAACTTGCCTGCAATCTTCCTTGGTATTCAGGATCACAAGAGAGTTGTGATAAAGAAATCGAAAGAGCCCAACTTGAAAGTCCAAATCCAATCATAAAGTAAACAGGAAAAACAACAAAATTGTGTGTATTAACAGATAAAATAGCGAGGCCAATAGCCATAAAAGCTAATAAAATGGCTAATGTTTTTCTTATGGATAAAACTTTACAAAGAAGTGGTGAAAAAAACGCACCTGTCAATACACCCATAGAATAAAGCACCTCCAATATTGCAAAGATCCTGCTATCCGCATGTAAAACCTCTTGTATATAAGGAACGAGAATAACAGGAATGGTCATCAAAAGAGTCATAATAATCATCTGGCTTATATAAGGTACAAAAAGAGCCGGATTCTGCTTAAAATAATGAAGAGATGCTGTATAATTTTCCCACCAATTTTGCTGGTTTTGATTTTTAGATCTTCGGTTTTTAGGTACCTTCATTGCAAAATTAAATAAACCAGCAATAATAAAGAATATACCACCTATTAGAAGAGTTCCTTTTATTCCTGCATAGGCAAGTATCAATCCACTTAAGCCCATACCTACGATCGTGCCAAGTTCATAAACCATATCGATGGTTGCATTTGCATTGATGAGCTGTTCCTTCAGCACAATACTTTGAATTAAAGAAATAGCTGATGGCATATAAAAAGGGATAAAAATACCCAAAAGAGCAGATAAGACCATCAATTCAATTTCTATACCAAAATGCCAAAGCATTACCCAGCTTACGATTACCAAACCTCTCACAAGATTTGAAATAATAATCTGCGTTTTACGGTTATATTTATCTGCCAATATGCCAAAAATAGGCGCAAAAATAATGCCAGGCGTCCAAAGAAAAAGCATCATCAACGCTACACCACGGATTGAGCCCGTCTGATTGTAAGCGATCCATGACAATGTAATATAATTTAGTCCACTTCCAAATGTAGCAAATAAGCCGCTCAAAGTAAAATAGAGAAAAGTTCTATTTTCAAATAAAGCAATGCGTTCCTTCAAATTTGAAGTGAACATAAATTATCCTCTAAAATGAATACCAGTCGATATGCATAATACATCCTGTTAAAAAACAGGCATTCTTACAATTTTCATTTTAGATCATTAAATTTAAGAAAGCAAAATTTCTTTTTTGAGGCTTTTACAATCTTTGTGCTGTTGTATGATTAATTCTTCTATGAAAACAGAACATTTATGGACAAAAACAAATTTAATATTTTATGTGCGTTTTATTCAGAAGCTACACCTTTATACATATGTGAAACAATTTTACGGTATGGAAGCTTCACTCACATTATTGTCCTTATTATTCCGTGCACTAAAATATGTTCGAGTATATCCTTCCATGTCGTTCTTCTATCACCACACTTTGGCTCTAAAAGAATAAACATACTATTATCTTCACGATAAATACTGCTAACTTTTCTACTCCCCTTCTCTAAATCTTTTAAAATAAGCCCATTACAGTTAGTTTTCCAATTAAAATATATAACGTAATATCTTCCTGAGCAGTTAAATTATTGCAATCATATCTCTAAAGTTTCAGATTTAGAGTACAAATACATAAAGGAGGATTTATCGTGGATAACTTGATTAATAAATGATTTTATTCATAATCAAAACAAACCTTATTTATATGATGTCGTATTTGATGATGAATTAAAGAAATAGGAGCAGTTCCATCAATTGTTATAAACTGCTCATCTATTTCCGATAACACTTTGTAAACTTTTTCAATAAAAGAGAGTTTTTCTTCGTATTTTAAGTTTAAACCATCCCTTTTCTGCAACCGTTCCAGTATAGTAATGGGCGGTAAATGAAGATAAAATGTAATATGAGGTCTTAGAATAGATTGATTTAATTTAACGACACTTTCAACAGAAAGCTCTCGAGCATAAAAATAAGCAAGACTAGAATAAACATATCGATCGCTAATTAATAAATTTTGCAATGAAGCTAAGGAGGGTTCAATAATTTCAAGCGTATGTTTGCGTCTATCTGCCTTGCTAAGAGTGCTAAAAGCAACGGATCAATTGCTTTTCCATTATCTACATATCTCTAATTTATGGATTATTTCTATACTAAGAACTGCGTTAAAAGTTTGTATTATATGTTTTCTGTTGAGTAATGGCGAGCAATTTCTTTTGTTTGTGTTGTCTTTCCACTCCCATCAAACCCGCATAAGACAATAAAAGAACCAGAAAATTTCTTTGAAGACCACATGGAATTATAAACTTTTTTATCAAGATACATTTTGTCTATATACTCTCCATAAGTTAAATTTTTTTGTCTAAAATCTTTTAATGTTCAATAAGGTGTTTTTTTAACTCGTCTCTAAACAGAAAAACATAATACTCCCGCATTTTGTATAACTTATTAACTTTATGATAAATGGCGGTATATAGACTTAGTTTTAAGATAAGGTTATATTTTAGACAACTTAAAATGAGATTAAGTATTTGTAAAAAATATATTTTTTGATCACACTCCATAACCTGCCATTTTTTTTAACGAATTCTAGTAGAGTTTCTGAGGATTACTCCTATAGCGTCGTGTAAGTGTAGCGAAATGAGTTCGATCTCAGTATATTATTGTCCTAAGAGCTGGTACTGGATTGCTCTACATAGAAATCTAATGAAATCAGCTCTATCTTTTCTCAAACCACTGCCCTCGCTATAAGCATTTGATATCCGATTCCGTCAAAAAGTAGCAGAGCAATTCTTGGAAAACATCGCTGAAATATTGAAATATGCCTAGCAAAAGTATTTGAATCAAATGTTTCACTATATTTTTCGGTATATTCATAAACTGAAACTAAGAATATTATAATAAGCCCTCAAACAACGACGACGCCCAAATCAGCCGTAATAAAGACTCCTAAAACTGAACCAATAATACCTCTCTCTGAAAAAGACTACTATGTAAAGGCTTTAATACAACTCAACACCTTAGTGCTAATGCCATAAATATTTCTGATAGATAACGAAGTTTATTGTCACAATAACATCTAACAACGGTCAATAGAAAAACCTAAACCTTGAGTATAAATGGAGGAAATCTTAAGAGTGCAAACACAGCCCTCCCAAAAACATAGCTATACTGATCATTTAGCGAAGAAACTCCTCATTGGCAAAGCATCTCACAAGAAATACAGCAAAAACACCAACCGCCTCCACTCTTAGTTTCTCCCAAATTAGCTATCACTATGATAAACGTTATCGTTCAAATCTGTATCATGCTTCTATCGAAAAAACTTGACATGCCTAACAACACATATATTAGCTTTTTGTAAAAATGTATAATGTATAGCATGTGTATTTAACATGGGGCGATAATGTGCATAAACAACAGATGACAATGCATTGATTTATAATAATAATTCACTGTTTTGCATATTGAATGAGAGTCCCGAATATAGTAAGATTTTCTTATTCTAAACCCTCTCAGATTGA
>NZ_JBHIQZ010000026.1:0-15482 GCF_042196865.1 Bartonella sp. AC130YNZD | reverse complement strand
AAAAATCCAAATGCACAAAAGCGTGGTAAAATACGTTTCCGTGATATTGGAGATTATCTCAATAGAGAAGAAAAGCTCACGATAATTGAAAAATTTAGGAGTATTGATGGCATTACACAGAACAAACAAGGTTGGCAAATAATTACACCGGATAGGCATAATGATTGGCTTGGTCAACGTGATGACAGTTTCAAGACATTCCTAGCTCTAGGTGATAGGAAACCTCATAGTAAAAAACTGTTTGAAATAGTTTCTTTTGGGGTTGTAACCAATCGTGATGCTTGGGCGTATAACTCAAGCCGTGAATCTTTAGCTAAAAATATGCGCAATATGATTAACTTTTATAATAGTGAAGTGAAGCGTTTTAATGATACTTATGCACATGCTGACCATAAGATAAATAAAAATGCTGTAAATAATTTCGTCAATTCCGATGAAAGTAAAATCAGTTGGAGCTATAGTGTTAAACAAGATTTAGTAAAAGGAAAGTTTTTTAAGTTTGAAGATTTATGCCTTATTCAAAGCCTTTATCGTCCTTTTACCAAGCAGTGGCTTTATTATAATCATACTTTTAATGAAGTACTTTATCAAATGCCTCGTATATTCCCAATGGGAAAAGCTGTTGAAAATAAGGTAATACAAATTACAGGTATAGGAGCAAAGAAAGACTTTTCTGTATTGATGACTAAAGCTTTGCCTAATTTAGATACAATTGAAAAAGGAAAATGCTTTCCGCGCTATATTTACGAAGACACTACGGTCTCAAAAAGTAAAAGTGAGAAACAATCCCATTTATTTACAGAAGAAAGTAAAACAGCTGATTTACAGAAGCGTGATGCCATTACTGATGAGGGATTAGCACATTTTAAAGTGGCTTATCCTAATGAAACTATCACTAAAGATGATCTATTCTATTACGTTTATGGAATTTTGCATTCAGAAGATTATCGTGCCCGTTATGCTGATAACCTTTCTAAAGAGTTGCCTCGTATCCCGTGTGTAAAGAGTGCTGATGATTTTTGGAAGTTTGTAACAGCAGGGCGTGAACTAGGTCATTTGCACGTGAATTATGAAAGCATAGAGCCTTATCCAGTGACCTTTAAAAAAGGTAATCCAAAACAGACAGAGATCTCTAATCCTGAGAAATTCTATTATGTGACTGAAATGAAATTCGCAAAAGCAGGTAAAGAGAAAGATAAAACCACTGTTATTTATAATAGCAATATTACCATAACAGATATCCCTCTTGAAGCTTATGAGTATATCGTCAATGGCAAGCCCGCTCTTGAATGGGTTATGGGGCGTCAATGCGTTAAGACTGATAAAAAGAGTGGCATTGTGAATGATGCCAACCGTTATGCTGTTGAAACCGTTGGCAACCCTGCCTACCCTCTAGAGTTATTTCAAAGGGTTATTACCGTAAGTTTAGAAACAATGAAAATCGTAAAAAACTTACCAAATCTGGTATTAAGAGAAACTGAATAACTTATAAAGCATGCTCACATAATGGGTATGTTAACCTTACAAGGGGTATAGAGCTTATAACCATAATCTATACCTCTTTTGTGAAGTTAATTAGATACAATCCTAATATGCGTTATTCTAAAAAGAAATCATTTGCACTTTTAAATACTCTTATTTGGATTGCTTTAAGACTTTTAAGAAACCCACTCTTAAATAGAATTAGATTTTTTTACATTGCCTTTAAAAGATTATACCGTAATCTAAAATGATAGCTTTGTTTAAAGAGAGTTATGTATATTCATTTTCTTATATTACTTATAGGTTTTGAAGGTTTCTCAAACCCTCAAAATACCTTCAAAACCCCTTTTTATATATATTACAGATTGTATTTACGTGTTGTGTGTAATATAGGTTGTTTATTTAAAGCATTAACATATTGAAATATAATAACTTTTATTTTTTGATTGAAAAATAATATATAAAGGGGCGTAAAAGGAACCCTCAAAATACTCAAAATCTTCAAAACTCATAACCATAATGGTCTTGATAGTACTTCTTATGCGTTACAAACTATCTTTTGAAAAGGCTTTAAAGGAGCATATGCTTTTCATAAAGCACGTTTTAATCACTCACTAAAATAATCTATTTTGTCAGTTCAATTTACTGACCACATAACTGACAGGTTTTAATCAATTCACATCATTGGTTATCTTTCAAGATTGTACTCTTGATATGGGTTATGTTTTAAAGATATTAAACTATTGAAATATAATGTTTTTAATTTTTACTCATAAAAAAAATGATATAGGTTCTAAAAAGAACTGACAAAAATGACAAAAGTGTATTAAAAGGGATTTTGCTCATCTCTATAATGATCAGTTTCTATTGAGATGTTTTCATAACAGTCTATAAATCGTAATTATCCTATTTATCGTTTCTCTTATGAAAATGAAAAATGATGCGGTGGCTATAAAGCATATAACAGCTATAGAGAATGCATAAAAACAGCAAGGTTTTATAATCATAATGCAAATGAAAGGGTTGGTTATAAAGACCATCTCTATGAAAAGCTGTTAAGTTGCAAATGTGTTATAAACAAAATTCACAAAAAAATTAAAATTCATTTAGTGAAAAAAACTGATAGGTTATAAAGTTAAAAATACGCACTATGAGAGCGTTTCTAAATATTATCAATGTATAGATTCAGAAAATAACGCAATCGTTTCATAAAGCCCATAATATAGCTTTAAAAGCATATAAATATAAAAGAAGCAATTAATAGGCATAAGATATTATCAATACATAACGTATTTAAAAAATAAAAAAAATATCAAAAAAGATAAAATATTATTTGACAATAAATACGTATTTTGTTATATAAATAATCAAGTGATTGAAAAACACTTAATCGTTAGCGGATTGGTTACGAAACAACCCTTCCCATTCTTTAAAATACTGACTTTCTTTTATGCTACCATTAGCATATAACGATTATGTCGGGTGTGGTTATGCTATACAATACTCTTTATGAGGAAAGCATAACAGCGGACTAACGACCGTGTTTTTCAGCACCCGGCGCCCTTATGGGCTGTTAATGAAAAATTTTAATTTCGTTAGGAAAAAACTATGAAAACTATAGTAAAAAACACCCCCGTTATCTCTAATATTTCAAATGAAACCACGTCTGTTAATCAACAAGAGCCTGCAAAAAAATATGAATTTATTGATGATTGTGAATATATCGATGGTCATTTCTTAACTCGAATTAGAGCCTTAAGAGATTTTGATGATGTCAAAAAAGGCGATTTAGGGGGGTATATTGAAAATGAAAGCAACTTATCTCATGAAGGTAATTGCTGGGTGTATAATAAAGCTCGGGTCTTTCAAAATGCACGCGTCTTTGGAAATGCTAAAGTAAAAAGCTTTTTTGTTGATGTCTATGGTAATGCGCAAATTTATGGGAATGCTATTTTTGAAGGTATGACATTAAAGGACAATGCAAAACTGTCTGGTAATGCGCATGCTAGCAACGCCGTTGTAATTGAAGGCAATGCACAAATTTATGATAACGCCCGTGTCACTGATCATGCTCATATTTCCGATAATGCTGTCATTTGTGATGATGCTCATGTCGGAGGCAATGCAAAAATAAGTGGCTCTGCTTACATTTGTGATGAATCACGTGTTTTTGATGATGCCGTTATTTGTGATGCTCTTATCTCTGGTTCTTCATATATTCATAGCAATGCCTCTTTAACAGCTAATGAAGATATCTGTGATGATGCATATCCTGAGTTTGGGAGCGAAGATGATTATTATCGTCATGAGTATTATGCTGATTTTGAAGGGTATTATGACGATGATAATGACAGCGAATATGAAAGTGATGCTGCGTAAATGACACGCGCGGGCGCGGCGGGGGCGCCCTCCTTTAAACATCTCATTTAAAAATTTAAATCTCTATAAAGGAATTGTGCTCATGCAAAAGAAGTTTGCACTCACAAATGAAACGCGTGTAATTAATAATCATACCCTTTATCGCATTAAAGCATTAAAAGACTTTGCTGATGTTAAAGCAGGTACTTTAGGGGGCTTTATTGAAAAGGAAGATAACCTTTCTCATGATGGTAATTGCTGGGTGTATGATGAGGCTCTTGTGTTTAAAAATGGTCACGTTTATGAAAATGCAAGAGTTTTTGGCAATGCTGTCACTTGTGGTCATATCTATGGTCATGCGCGGGTTTATGACAATGCTAGGGTTTATGAAAATGCTCGTATAGCAAATAACGTGCATGTTTATGAAAATGCCAATATTCATGGCATTGCTGTTATTCGTGAAAATGTCGGCGGGTCTACTAAAATAAAAACCTATACTGAACGTCTCTCTCCTTATGGTGAATTAGAGATTGTCTGGGTCTAATTAATAAAGCAGCGGCGGGGGCGCCCCTCTTTCAAATTTTCCCATTCCAAATTTTATCAAATGTTTATCACATTAAATTGTGAGGGTATCTCTATGTGCAAAAAATACGAATTAACCAGTGAAATCAAAAAAATCAAACATGCTCTTACTCGAAATATTATAAACCTTTATCGCATTAAAGCTTTAAAAGATTTTGATGATGTAAAGGCGGGTGCTTTAGGCGGCTTTATTGAAAAGGAAGTTAACCTATCCCATGATGGTAATTGCTGGGTGTATGATGAGGCTTGTGTCTATGGTCATGCAAGAGTGTATGAAAATGCAAAAATACGCCATTTTTCTCAAGTCTGTGGTCAAGTTTATGGCAATGCTGAGGTCTATGGAAAAGCTTTTATCTCTCAATATGCTAAAGTTTATGACCATGCTTTTGTCTATGGCAATGCTCATGTTTATGGCAATATTTATGGTAATGCTCATGTGAATGGTAGTGCCCGCATTCTTGCTGATGCTCATATTTATGATCATGCGCATGTTTCTTATGATGCTACGGTTTTTAGTTATGCACGCGTTTATGGTCATGCCAAGGTTTGTGGCTCTGCTTGCATTTATAGCCATGCAAAAGTTTATAATTATGCTGTTATTAATGGTCGTGCTAAAATTTATGGCAAGGTTTATGGGAATGCTTGTGTGAGTGGCTCTTGTGAGATCTATGGCTCTGTTTATGGCAATGCAAAAATCTCATATTGTGCAACGATCTGGGGGCGTGTTTATGGCAATGCAAAAATCAATAAAAAAAGCAAAGTAAGGTTGGTTCCCAAAAATTGTGAGGTGTATGAAAGGGATAAGCTTGTCAATATAACTGATAAAACAGAATAAAAGCAGGTATGGGGGGCGTGCATTCTTTATGGTTATAAACGCATATAAAATGCATTGCTATAAACATATCATAAAAGAGAGAGTAACATAAAAAAAGCCGTGTCAAATGATATGACGCGGCTTTCAAATAGCGTTTCTTATTGATTAAAATGAATCATCCACAATGGAGTAATGAATGCATATATACAAAACGTATCATATTGCAAGCGCTCTATGAGAGATATGAAAACTTATCAAAAGAAACGTAAATGTGCGTATGATCTTTAATCACTCATTTGAATGAGAGAGCCTATAAAACGCTTGTTATGGCTATCAAACGTATCAAACAAATCAAAACGCTCGGTAGCTTTAACAATCCAATCAAAAGCAAATGCATATTAAGTGAATGTCTTGTAAAAACGTTCTTTTTAGCTCGCAAGCATTGGTTTTCAAAAGCAGCTTTTCATAAAACAAATAAACAATTATGATTTTTTGTTACCATTTTTATCAAGTCAATTTTATTAATAATAGTTATTAAAAAATCACAAAATTAGAATAACCACTTGAAAATATACCCATATGGGTATATTAATAATCATGGGTAAAATAAAACGTATCATATGGCTTGGTTCTTCACTCAAAGATATAAAAAGTCTTCCTGATCTTATTCAACAAAGGATTGGTTATGCTCTTTATCTTGCTCAGATAGGAGATAGAGGAGAAAATGTTAAGGTTCTCAAGGGGTTTGGATCTGCCAATGTTCTAGAAATTATTGAACGCGATATTCAAGGAACTTATCGCGCTGTTTATACGATACAATATAAAAAATCTCTTTATGTGTTGCATTGTTTTCAGAAAAAATCGACCCGTGGCATTGCAACAGCAAAACCAGACATTAATCTGATTAAAGAACGTCTCAAGTTAGCAGAACAATTAGAAGGGAATTAAAATGATCAATGTTTTTCACGGTAGTTCCAATGTTTATGCGGATCTTGGCTTTTCAGATTCCAGAGAGATGCTTATCAAAGCGCAACTTGCTCATAAGATTAGTCAAATTCTGAAAGAAAAGAACTTAACACAAAAACAGGCTAGTCAACTTTTGAAAATGACTCAACCAAAACTGTCTAAACTCTTAAGTGGAGAATTTCGAGGAATTAGTGAAATGAAAATGCTTGAGTGTTTGGCAAAATTGGGAAACGATATAAAGATTATTGTTAATCCGAAAGAAGTTAAAACGCTTGAAGGACATTTTGAAGTTGTTTTTTCTTCTTAAACTTCTTTATGATTAGCTTTTTTGGATCTATTCATGCATGGCAATCTTATATAAAAAATAGTCAAATGAATCACGTATAAAAGTGTGGATTCTTGAGTGGATTCATATAAAATAATTACAAACAAACTATTGACTTTATTGTATTTTTGTTTATAATGTCCTTCAACAAGCGTGACCATCCGACGACCGTTTTCAACATCAATGCCCTTCTCATCACTGTAATAATCAAGATCATTATGGTGAACACCTTCATGAGAGCTCCCATCCCTTGCCCAATCTGCACTCAGCTCTGTCCAATGGGCTTTGGGAAACATCTGCTTGGCTACTTCCAAAGGCTTGCGGTCGACATACCACATGCGTTGTGCATCGGTTAAATTTGGTTGCACCGCTGCACTATCCCAAACCATTTTTAAAGGATCTAAACGCGTAATAACCGGTTCACCATCTATACTGTTCTCATAATCAAGCCGCGTATCGGTCCACCCCATGCCGCAGATGACAGCGTCTTGGAAAGCATCACTATCTGCATATTCAGCATGCGCTACATCTCTAAACCATTCTGCTGCTCCTGTAAGCAATTCACTTGGCAATGCCTTGCCTATTTGACGGGGAATGAATTGCACCTCTCGTTTATTGTTACGCTCTGAACCCACAACGGCATTAACCAATGGTGCAATGCGATTAAACGTCATAACGGGGCGGCGTTGTTCTTTTAAAGCCGCTAAATCTTGATCATTCCACTGATCACCATTGTAAAATTGAAAATCCTCCCTTGCATGTTCACGCCATTTGTTCACATGCTCAACATCTTCTTTGTACCAACCCACAAGCTTGCGAAACAAACCTTCTGTCGACAGATCTGATGCGTTACTTTCTTTCTCTAAATGCTCTTCATCATCCATCATTCTGCCATCCATGACGTACTTTCATAAGTTTCTCTACCGCTATAAGCTGGTCTCTTTACTATTTCTTTTGGTGGTTGGTATGAAATGCACATCAATCCAAAGGCATCTGCACCATGACTGGACCAATCATGTTCTGCCCCCAAACCTATATTGCGCTTCTCATCCCATTTCTCGTGATACCAGTTCAGTGCCTTACGCCCCGCTACCGTCGTCTCCTCGTTAAACCATACTGATGACAAAACACGACGGACTGTTTCTATACGTATTTTGACAGCACCAGCTCCTTGATTAGGAATAACTTTTGTTTGAAACCCTGCCTGTTTAAGAGCACTCTCAAAACTCACATTGTGCACACGGTCTCTGGTCGCACCATCATGGGGTAACACCATCAACGCCTTCTCATAACCGTTTTGACGCAACCAGCCTACATGCTCTGATAGCGGTTGTCCCTGTGCTTCGTAATAATTAAGCACTCTGATCTCTCTGCCAACAAATTGCGCTATCCATATCGCCGTGGCATCTGCCTTGGCGCCTGTGCCCCCGATATCCCAAAAGGCGCGTATCTGCATTAAAGGATCACGCGCAACACGCCCTATCCGCCCCTCTTGCTCGGCTGCCAACATTTCCCTCTGATAATAAGCGCCTTGAACTGCTGTAAGATAAGCCCCCTCCCATATATGCTTATAGGTCTCGGGGCGGTTTCTCAGATCATCAAGCCGCGCTTCATTCAAGATCTTAGGAAACTTCGGATTGTCTGACCAATTGATCTCTACACGCTTAATGGCTTCATTGTCTGAAAAGCGAAACCGCTTCTCAACGGGGGCATTCTCTCGCAACGGGTTCCATGTGACCCATAACTCTGCTCGCCACCCCTCGCCTTCTTCACGCAAAGTCGGTATAAGCGTCTGCCAAGCCGTCTCTGTCACGGGCTCTGCCTCATCAACCCAACAAAGCAAAATACGCCCCATCGATTTAATGCTCGCAATATTACGGTCTAGTCCAGAAAACTGAAAGGCTATACGACCATCTATCGATTTAATCGACGACTCCCCAACCTTGTAATAGTCCTTTAAAAAGTCGTGCGCTTCAATGGCGCGCTTAATCTCCTCCAATGAACTCTCTGCTAGCGAATTCTGAAACTGACGTGCACAAAGAATGGTCCCCGATATCCCCTGCATACCAAATTGATAGCCTTTTAAAGCAGCCATCAAGGCAAATGATCTTGTCTTTCCAGACCCTCGTCCACCCCACGCCGCTCGTACCAAAGCGTCTCCTGTAAAAATAGGAATGAGTTTTGGTACAATCTTAATCTGTCTTGTCGTCATTCATTGTTAAAGGAGCAATTTCTACACGCCCTATGATCTTAATCGCGCCCCCATCTTCCCCCGTCACTTGCAAAGGCAACACCTTCCCAAGCAACGCTAAATAAGCAGCGGGGCATTCCATAGCCTGCTTTTCCAAATAAGAGATCAAACCATCCTTGCCAATTTTATTCCCAGCATTCTCAGCAGCCTTAACCACTGCTTCTTTTAAAATGCGCGTCACTTTATTTGGAACGCCTTTGACACGCCCTTGACCTGCCTTTGGTGGTATACGCTTTTTAATCGGTTGTGGAGCCTGTTCTGTATTTTGTGATGTCATAAAATACACCCTCCAGATAATAAAAAACCCCGCATTTGCGGGGATTTTGAACTGTACCACACCCTCATTTAGATACAGTACGACCAGTGCCGTATTTGTCATTAAATACGATTTGCTACACTTTGTCAACATAAAAATAACACATATTGATAATTTCAAAGGGAATCGGTTAAACAGCGCTTATGAATAATTAAGGATCCAAAATAATGAAATCATTATCCATAACACGCATCATAACATTTATAGCTTTCTTTTCTATATCAGCGCTACCTGCATCAGCGTCATTTGGATTTATAGACAAATTGACGCGTATGTTTACAAGTGTAGATACTAAAGAGAAGTATAATCAACTTTACAACAAATACGTAAGTGAATCATATATTGGCTCTATGCATTCTGAAAAGATACGCAAAGCAGAAGAACTTTCACTCAGAAATGGCGGAGAATATTCGTTTTTTAAACAGGAATATATATTGTATCGTCACATATTCGTTGTTGGTTGTGCATCCATTGTGAGTTTATTGCGGGGTGATTATAATAAGGAGATGTCGCAAATGGATCTACCCAATGTAATAAAGCGTTTACGCGATGAATATGATTGGAGTGAAAGCGATTTTATGTGGGCATACGACTTGGTCAATGATAACGAGGATCCAATGATTTATTATGCAAAAAAATTTATGACGGCTATAGAAAAGCGTTCCGATTTAAGAAAAGAACAAGTAAATAACATAGTATCTCAAGTGAAAAGAAATGATCATAAAGGTTTAAAGGAATCCATTGAATTTTGCAGAAACTTACAAACGATATACAATATAATGAAACCGTAATAGAGATTGTCATTTAACGATCAAAATGTTTCTGAAGCACATTAAGAGCAACGCGTAATGAATTCACAAGGTGTGGTAGCATTTGATCTTCTATAACGAGGGACTGTAACGCAGCATAAAGATTATACAGTCTATAGAGACATTGGGCTTCTTTTAGTATATCTTGTACGGCTTGATAGTGATTTGTTGCTTTTTGAACCCATTGTTCAAAGCTATCTGGATCTGAATTTGTAGACACATCATCATAAATTGCATTAGGCAAGCCCTTTGCACAAAGGTAATTATTTCTTATCTGTAAGTACTGTTGCGCGGCATCATATTGCTCTTGAGTAATCACGCCTTGCAAACAAAGACGCCCGATATAGGTACCAGAAAGTGGATTTTTTGCCTCCTGTAGCGTTAAACCGAAGCGCTTTGCACGCATTTCTATTGCCAATTTATCAACGGCTTCACGCGGTGTTTTGCAACGTGATATACGTCCGTTTGGTTCTCTTACCTGCCCTGCTATTTTAGGGCGTCCCCTCTTTTTGTTTTTTTTCACTTATGTCCTCAGATGTCTGTTTAATATCTTGCCAAATTCTCTCTGATCTTGACCATGAAATTCGATTTAAAAAGAACAATAAAACCACTAAAATGCATATTACAGCAGCAACACCTAACTTAAGTTTTAAGTGACTTTGATCCCAAGAAAGTTTTAAGAGCAGAATGAAAAGTGTACTCAATAAAGCACCCATCACTATACTGTAATAACTCATTGATGTAGATGACATACAATCTCTTAACAGCTCTATATCATTCTCTGTAAGCATATAAACGGGTTCAGATTCTTCTGTACTAACCCTAGACTTCTTTTTACTATCCATTAAAGCACCTTCTGTTTAAAAAGGAACGCTATCATTCATAACGGTATGAGATGTATCAAGAGGCTTGTGAAAGCTTCTGTCATAAGCAGATGACTGATCTTGATTATCATCATTTTTGCCATCTAAGAGCTTTAACTCGCCTTTGTACTGAGGCAATATGACTTCTGTTACATACCGATCAATACCATTTTTATCTTGCCATTTACGGGTTTGTAGTCGCCCCTCGATATAAACTTTGCTGCCTTTATTGAGATACTGGAGTGCTATTTTTGCAAGATGTGGATTAAACACCACAATGGAATGCCATTCTGTTTTGTCTACTTTCTTATTGGTTGCCTTGTCTGTATAGCTCTCAAACGTTGCCATTCGAAAATTGACCACCTCGATGCCAGTTGACATTGTTTTGCTTTCTGGATTAGCACCTAAATAGCCAATTAAAATCACTTTATTAAGCATGTTTGTAAGTTCCATTAAATGATGGAAAGATCATAACATACTTTATGTGTTTTTACAATGTTTTCAATAAATAATAACAATATTCTTATGTAAAAGATTAAGATCTAAAAGCTGTTTTTTATTGCCTTTTGATACGTTTTGTGCAATAAAGAGATATTCGTATACTTTCGAATAACAAGACAACAGACGTGCATTGCAAAACAGAAGCCGTGTCAAGAAATTGGCACGGCTTTAATGCATTTAAATTCAAATGGAATAGAGAAAATTAACCTCTATCATAAAAGAAAGCCCCGTTACGTAAAACATAACAAGGCTTTCACGACTTTATCAATTTCTCAAGTTAATATAATAAGTAGCACATTATGTATCAAATTACAAGCGTTAATATACAAAAACCGTGTCAAAATTAACTGACACGGCTTTGTTTTATAGCGATTTTCAAAGAGTCTTTTCAACCTAAAGAACGGCGAAAATGCAACGCTAGAATAACGCTGCGAGTTAAGGATAGCATGAAGTATTTTAAGATGCAATTTGAAAAAAATTACTTGCGTTTATACACAAAATATGTAATTTATCAGTCAGTTCATAGTAACTAATCCTTGTTGGTTAAAGTTTTTTAATATAAAAGCCGTATCAATTCATTTTGATGCGGTTTTTATATTAAGGCTTGCGATTTTATACGTTTTGTGTAATAAAGAGGCATCTTTCAGAATTAAAACATAGATCATAAAAAGCTGCGTCTTTACAGGACACAGCTTTTTTGTTAATTATTGCATATTTCCATAGATTTGCTCTCTTAAGCAAGCTAATCCTTTGGAAGTGATTTTAGTTGATGGTACGGTTTTTTCTGTACCATCATTTTTTTGAATAGTAATGGCTGTACAATCCATTAATCCTTTTTGGATTTTATCTTGATAAGGCAATAATGGACCGCTTGGTACTCTTTTGTAAACCCAACCATATCTTCGTAAGTAATCTGATAAATCTTTAGGCCTTACTTCCAATATTTTTGCAGCATCTATAATACCAAACAAGCCGTCGGAACGTTTTAAACCATCAAGAGCTATTGCTTTTGGTTTGAGTGTATTCACTTCGTTTCTTAAGTTTTCTATTTGTGTAACACTTTCTAAAAGCAGTTTCTTAACAAAGAGAGGGTTTTCTAAAGCACTTGCTAAATCTGTTTTCTTTTCTAATTCCTGCCACTGGTCAATTATTTTTGCACGCAAGGTAGTGCTGTAACCCGAAACGAGGATTAGGCATTCACGCTTTGGAAGAAGATATTCAGTTTTCTTGCGATTCATGCTATCAAAAAAGATGCCCTCAAATTTGAGGATATCTTTTTCATCATACAATTCAAGCAAAATATTCTTGATATCACGCATAACATTATCATGCCGTTTACCACACAATTCTGCGATTTCACGACTAGACATGGTTTGAATGCTATCATCTATTTTGATTTGATTTACGTTTGTTAAATTTGTTTGATTTATGTTAATTAAATATTGTGACATGATACTGTCCTCTGTGAAGTTATGTTGTTTTCCATTGACACACAATAAAGAATGCCGGGTGCTGAAAAACACGGTTCACAGTCCGTCGTTACGCTTTTCCCTCGAAAGGGTATTGTATGGCATAACCACACCCGACAATCCCCTCTATATGCTATAAAGCATACTTGAGTCAAAACTTTACAATTTGCAGAGGAGATATTGATTATAAACCCCGTCCTCTGTGAACTTTAAGTGTTTTTCAAGTACTTACTGATTCGTTTAACAAAGTGATTCCATTGTTGTCAATATGTATTTTACTATTTTTTAACTTTTTTCATTTCGATACTTATCTTATTGAATCTAAAGTTAAAAAGCAGGCGCCCCCGCCGCGCCCGCGCGTTATTTAAGCAGCCTCATTTAGGCTATGCACATTATCAAAAATAGGATTATAAGTTTTTAGCAATGAAACTATTGATTCAATTGGTTCGGATTGACCGAATTCTGTCATAATTGCTAAAATTTTTGTGAAATTTGGAATTTCGTTTTGTAATTTAAAAAACAAGACTTTCTCAAGAGCAGCCATAAGTTCCACTAAAGAAACGTGATATTCATTTTCAGTATCAATATCAATATCATCACTATTTGCTTCTTTACACACCACCATCCACAAATCACATAAGAAATCAGTGGTAATATCAATTTCGTTTTTTGTCATTTTAATTGCTTTCTTATCAATAAAAAAGTTTTTGATTAACAACCCATAAGGGCGCCGGGTGCTCAAAAACACGGTGATAAGTCCGTCGTCACACTTTTCTCATAAAGAGTATTGTATGGTGTGACCACACCCGACATAATCATTATACGCTCTTAAAGCATAAAAGAAAGTCAGTATCTTAAAGAAATGGGAGAAACCTTTTCGTGGTTTACCCGCCTATCACAAGTGTTTTCGAAGCACTTGCCAACATTAATAAACGACCTTTCCTTTAAAGTCAATACGTATTTTTTATTTTTTTCACTTTTTTTCATTTTGATATCTACCTAATTGAATATCAAGTGCTTTCTCTAGCTCGTTGTCTATATCATCATAAGTTTTCACTGCTTTAACTGTACGTTTTTTGATTTCCCTATTCACCTCGTCTATCAACGCTTCACAACTCAAAACGCTTCTTGGCAAATCGCCCCCATAAATCCATGCTTTCACTTGAGCCTTGGTACTGTAATCAACTTTACAAGGCATTGATTTATAATAATAATTCACTGTTCTGTATGTTGAATGAGAGTCTCGAATATCGTAAGAGTCTCTCATTTCAAAGCTGTTTATCTTGAATCAATCAAAACCACTCATTTGCACATAACAAGTGGGATGAGTGTATGGATCAAATTTGTATAAGAAAGGAATAAAAATGGCTCTTATGAACCGTCTTAATGCAAGATCTGTCGCAACATTGGGGGCTGGCAAATATAATGATGGTGCCGGCTTGTTACTTCATAAGCGTAAAGATGGAGGTGCTCAATGGATTTACCGTTTTACCATTCATGGGCGGCGCCGTGAAATGGGCTTGGGTGCTTTAAGAGATGTTTCTTTAAAACAAGCCCGTGAATTGGCAAATCAATGGCGCTCTGTTTTACGTGAAGGGCGTGATCCTATTAAAGAACGTGAGAAACAAAAGCGTGAGGCAATAAGCAATCTTCATTATTTAAAAGATATTGCCTTGGATACTTTTGAAACTCGTAAAGCTGAATTAAAAGGGGATGGGAAAGATGGACATTGGTTTTCGCCTTTACAACTTCATATTCTCCCTAAATTAGGTTGTCTTCCTGTGTCAGAGATTACACAAACAGAAATACGTAATACACTTGCCCCTATCTGGCATACAAAAGCTGGAGCTGCTCGGACAGCATTGATACGTCTCAAACTTTGTCTCAAACATGCTGCTGCATTAGGTTTGGATGTTGATTTACAAGCAACAGAAAAAGCACGCGCTCTTTTAGGAAAACAACGCCATAAAGTCAAAAATTTACCTGCAATGGATTGGAAAGATATACCAGCTTTTTATCAAACACTTTGCGAAGCATCAACCCTAACACAACTGGCTTTGCGTTTGCTTATCCTTACAGGGGTTCGCTCTAACCCTTTACGTCATATTCATAAAGATCAAGTTGATGGCGATATATGGACAATCCCTGCTGAAAATATGAAAGGAAAGCGTGATACTACAAAAGAGTTTCGTGTGCCCTTATCATCTGAAGCATTAGACATTTTAAAACAAGCGCGCTCACTTTCTCGCAATGATTTCTTCTTTTCTGCAACCGGTCGCGGTCCCCTTGCTACGAAGTGTATGGCTCAATACATGAGAGACAATAAACTTGAAGCCTGCCCCCATGGATTTCGCTCTAGTTTACGCGATTGGCTCGCTGAAACAACCGATGCCCCCTATGAGGTTGCTGAAACAATTCTAAGTCATACAGTCGGAGGACAAGTAGAGCGTGCCTATCGTCGTACTGATTATTTAGAACAGCGCCGCGTTTATATGGATAAATGGGCGGCTTATGTCACGGGTCAATCTTAAGATATGGAGTGCATAACCCCATGATCTGTGGATAACTTTCTCTCTCTTCTCTCTCATTCTTTCTCAATAAGAGTCATAAATTATCACATCAAAAATTGTATGATAAAATATTGTTTTCTATAAATAAAACATCTTTCCAAATGAACCAAAATGTGGTTAATAAATAGTTATGATTTGTTACCATTTTTTGATAGAAAGGATTTTAGTATGACAGA
>NZ_JBHIQZ010000025.1:0-16287 GCF_042196865.1 Bartonella sp. AC130YNZD | reverse complement strand
CCAATGTTGCGACAGATCTTGCATTAAGACGGTTCATAAGAGCCATTTTTATTCCTTTCTTATACAAATTTGATCCACACACTCATCCCACTTGTTATGTGCAAATGAGTGGTTTTGATTGATTCAAGATAAGCAGGTTTGAAATAAGAGAATCCTACGTTATTCGAGACTCTCATTCAATATGCAAAGCAGTGAATTATCATTATAAATCAATATCTTGAACAGACAAGGAGTAAAATTAAATCAGTTTAATTGTTTAAAGCTAATACCTGTTAAACGAAAGACAATAAACTTTAATGAGGCTTAAAGTTTTAAAATATTAAGCTGTGTGGTTACGCTATGCTGTCTTTCCGTTAGCTAAACCTCTAAAAATATAAATATTAAGAAAGCCACTCAGATTCATTATAATATATTGATTTATAAAGAATTAATTATTCTTTGTTTGAAAAAAACTTTACTATCATAAACTTCTTTTGTTTCAATCCCTCTTATAATAAATTAATTAAAATCATTCATTTGTGCATCATAAATGGGATTAACGTGTGGATAAAGACTATTGAAGAAAGGCATAAAAATAATTCTTATTAATGTTCTTAAGTGCTAAAAGTTATCATAACATTGGAAAAATAATATAATGGCGCAGGCTTGCTCTTTTATTAAGTATAAAGATGATGGTGCAACAATAGCTTTACTATTATACCATTTACGGGTATTGTTGTGTAATGGAGAAGAGCGTTGAGAGAGGTTTCTTAAAAAAGATATGTAAATTGGCAACACGATGGTGTTTTGTTCTTTTATAGGTACATAAAAAAGAAGTCATTGATAGCCTTTTATTTATTCAGGTGGTGTTTTGGGGGCTCTTTTCCAATATTGTTGCACCTCAAAAATGACGACCACAAATAATGAAAGGATGAGCGGTATAATCAAATAAAACATTCTAAAAACAATAAGTGCTGCAATAACATCGGTTGGATTTATATTGGGCATGCCTGTTATGAAGAGAGCTTCAAGAACTCCTACTCCTCCTGCTGGAGCATTAGAGAGAAGAGTTATCGTAAAAGATGCTAGGAAAACACCAAGAACAGATATAAAATGAATATCTGCGTTATGTGGGAGAACAGCATATATAATTCCTGCTGCTCCTAAAAGCTCTAGAGGGCTAATGAGAAGCTGTTGAATAACAATTTTCAGCCGTGGATAGGAAAGTTGAATTTTTTTACCCAAGCGTAAGGGTTTTAACTGAAGCCAGCTGCCAAACGTATAAAGTGCTATACAGCTGAGTAAAATTGCTCCAGCCGTTGTTCCGAGCCATTCAGGAAGTTCTTTATGAATGAGGGTGATAATTTCGGGTTGCAGCACCAAAACGATTCCCAAAAGTAAGATTGTGCCGATTACAAAAGTAAAAGAGCAAAAACCTACTAATATTGCGATTTCTGTTCCGTTTAATCCTTTCATTTTATAGGCGCGATAGCGTACAACGGCACCAGAAAAAACTGAAGCACCGATATTGTGTGAAAGAGCGTAGGTTGTAAATGAACATATAGCGATAAAAATCCAAGAAATTTTATGGCCTAGATGTTGCAAGGCAATTCGATCATATCCAGCAAGAGCAGCATAAGCTAGGAGAGAACATAAACAGGCTAATAACCAGTGCTGTGCATTTAAATTGCTCAAGCGCTCCAATACATCCCCAAATGAAATGGCAGAGAGCTTCATGTAAAGAATTCGAATAGATACCAGCATTGCTAAGATACCAATCAATGGCCATATAAATTGCTTTATTTTCACGATTCTGTATCCATTTTATGTTTTCTGTAAATTTTCATGATTGAGCATATTCCTTACAGATCTTCGTTCTGTTATATACTCTATAATGCCATTGGCAATTTCTTCATCATCTGTTACTACAACATCAGCACCTAAATCAATGAGATATGTTGTTTCTGTGTCGGATAATGCATGTGTGATTATCTGGATATCTTTCTTCATATCACGGATATTTACGATACATTCTCCTACTTCAATGGTACTTCGCATTGTAATAACAACTTTATGTGCATTATTTATATTTGCTGCGTTCATTATTTCTTGTTGAATGATATTGCCGCAAATAGCCTCAAAGCCATCTGCAATCGCTTTATCAGAGAGGCGTTTTGATTCTTCTACGATCACTATAGGTTCACCTCTATTTATTAAAGATAATGCAACACACTTACCGATACGACCATAGCCAATAATTACGATATGGTTGTTTTTTAAGGTCATCGGTAAAAAATCTTGGTCAGGATCTTGTGGATCAATATCAATAATTGTTTGGGTATTTTGTGAAGATGCAGAATTTTTTTCTAGACGTTTTTTAATTTTATTACAGGCAATGAAAACAAGAGGATTGAGCAAAATAGAAAAAATTGCTCCTCCAAGAATTAAATCATGAGCGTCATTGTTTAAAAGTCCTAAGCTTAAACTTAAACCAGCAAGGATAAAGGAAAATTCTCCGATTTGGGCAAGGCTTGCAGAAATAGTCAAAGCTGTTGCATTAGAATAGCGAAAAGCTTTAACGATGAAAAAGGCAACAGCAGATTTTCCGATTACGATAATGAATAAGGTTGCTAAGAGAGGGAAAAAATGAGTTAAGAGTTTCTCGGGGTCAAATAACATGCCTACAGAAACAAAAAAGAGAACAGAAAAAGCATCGCGCAGTGGTAAAGATTCTTCCGCGGCACGGTGGCTTAATTCTGATTCGCTCATGACCATACCAGCAAAAAAAGCACCAAGAGAAAGAGAAACTCCAAATAAATGAGCGGCTCCGAAAGCTACTCCTAATGCAATAGCAAAGACGCTAAGACGAAATAATTCACGTGATCCCGATTGTGCGCTTATTTTTAAAAGCCATGGGATAACGCGTCGCCCAATGACGAGCATAAGTGCAATAAATACAATTACTTTTAGGATGGTGAGACCAAAAATACCCCAAATACTTAAATCCAACCATTGAACAAGAGGATCCAACGCTTCTTTTTTGGTATTGCTGAGGGCACTTGCCAAGGAAGGGATGAGGACAAGTATAAGGACCATTGCTAAATCCTCAATAATCAACCATCCAACGGCAATGCGTCCTTTTTCTGTTTCAATAAGATGACGCTCTTGCAAAGCACGTAGCAGGATAACGGTACTTGCTATGGATAAAGCAAGACCGAAGATCAAACTACCACTAAAGCCCCATCCCATAATCAGACCAAGGCACAAACCTAGAAAAGTAGAAAATGCCATTTGTGCAATAGCAGCGGGAACAGCAATAGCTTTGACAGATAAAAGGTCTTTTAATGAAAAGTGGAGCCCAACACCAAACATCAGCAAAATAATACCAATTTCAGCAAGTTGATTAATGATGACGGAATCTATTTTAAATCCGCCTGTATTGGGTCCCACAATAACACCAGCTAACAAATAGCCTACAAGTGGTGAAATACGTAAACGGCTAGCAATCATTCCCAAGAGAAATGCTAAACATAAGCCTGCAACAATAGTTGTGATAAGTGGTGTGTCGTGGAGCATGGAGTATTTACTATTCTTGATCAAAAAGCGAATGAATGAAAACGACTATATTTCTATGAGAAGAGAGGCGAGATGTACCATACGCATTAAAGGGCATTTTTATTTCACTTTGATATTTGCACGATTATTTCTCTCACGCCACCAATTTCCTAGCAGGAGTAAAATAGGAGCAGCAATAAAGATAGAGGATGATGTTGCAATAATAATCCCAAAGACCATGGGTAATGCAAAATTATGAACAGCACTTCCACCCCATATCGCCATGGGGAGCATCGCAAGAATTGTTGTGGCTGATGTAAAAAAACAACGTACAAGAACCTGATTAATGGACAGATCAATTAGTTCGCGCAACGGCATTTTTTTATAAAGACGCATATTTTCGCGCATCCTATCATAGACGACAACTTTATCATTTATAGAATATCCAACAATTGTTAAGAGTGCGGCGATAGCCGTTAAATTAAAATCAAATTGAAATAAAGCAAAAAAGCCAATCATTTTTGTGGTGTCTAGAATGAGAGTGATAATTGCTCCAATGGCAAAGAACCACTCGAAGCGTAACCATATATAGAGAGACATGGCAATAGCTGCAAGAATAACAGCAGTAAAAGCAGCTGTGGCAAGCTCACCTGAAATTTTGGGACCAACAATTTCTATTTGATCGAATGTGGTATCGGGATAGATATTTTGTACAGCTGTTTTGACCTTATCAATGGCGGTGGTTTGTTGTGCTTCGCCACCGCTTTGTTTCTGCATGCGAATTAATACGGTATTTTCGTTATCAATATTTTGCAAGGTAATTTCACCAATATTAAGAGTAGAAAGCTTGGAACGCAGAGTTGCTAGATCTGCTGGTCCTTTCGTGGTAATACTCATTTGGCTTCCGCCAATGAAATCAATACCAAAATTCAATCCAGGCTTAAAAAAGAGAAAAACTGAAGCCATTGATAAAACAATTGAGACGCCAATACCAATGAAACGTGCTTTCATAAAGTGGAAAGTTGTGTTTTGTGACATGATGTTGAAAGCAGAGTGAATATGCAATTTTTTAATTTTCCATTTACGAACGATCCAAATCATGATGATGCGTACAATGGTGATATTTGTAAACATGGAGATGATAATACCAAGCAACATTGTTACGGCAAAACCACGAACGGGACCGGTCCCGAACCAAAATAGTAAGACGGTCGCTATAATTGCTGTAACATTTGCATCAACAATGGTTGCAAAAGCGTGTTTAAATCCACGATCTAGGGCTGCAAAAGCACCCACACCTTTTCGACTTTCTTCACGGATACGTTCATTGATAAGGATATTAGCATCAACGGCAATACCGATACCTAAAATAATACCAGCAATACCAGGCAGCGTAAGCGTAGCTCCCAAAAGACTCAGTGCAGCAAATGTTAAAATTGTATGCAGAGCTAGCGCTATATTGGCAATTAATCCCCAAATACGATAGAGAAGAAAAATAAAAATTGCAACAAGAATAAAGCCAATTATGCCGGTGTAAAGTCCCATTTGGATGGCATCAGCACCAAGATTTGGACCTACAGTTCTCTCTTCAATGACCGTGAGTGGTGCGGGGAGGGAACCAGCACGAAGCAGAGCAGCCAGAGTTGAGGCTTCTTTGGGGTCAAAGTTTCCTGTAATTTGACCTTGTCCATTGGGAATGACACTATTGATGGTCGGAGCGGTTAAAACCTTATTATCCAGAACAATGGCAAAAGGACGG
This sequence comes from Bartonella sp. AC130YNZD, assembly GCF_042196865.1. Taxonomy (NCBI): domain Bacteria; kingdom Pseudomonadati; phylum Pseudomonadota; class Alphaproteobacteria; order Hyphomicrobiales; family Bartonellaceae; genus Bartonella; species Bartonella sp. AC130YNZD. The sequence goes on along the minus strand of NZ_JBHIQZ010000025.1, from coordinate 10,994 downwards.
TTAATATTTTGTCGTGTTATATCAGCAAATATTTTTGCGCCAGCGGAATCTAGCGTAAATGAAATAATGGAACGTCCTGGTATTTGGGGGTCAAAACCTGCACGGGCATCTTTCAGGACATTTCCATCTAAAGCAATTTGATCATAAATTGCATAATGTTGTGTTGCATCAGTGTATCCAGGGAGAATAGAAACACCTATAGGGGGATTATTGGGGTCCACATTAGAAGGAACAAGATGAAAACTCATCTTAGCGGTTGTTCCTAAAAGATCACGCAGTTGTTTTGGATCTTGTAGTCCAGGCAATTGGACCATAATACGATCATTTCCAACCTTTTGGATGGCTGGTTCTGAAACACCAACTTGATCTATACGACGACGGATGATTTCTAAGCTTTGTTCAATAGCATTGCTGACACGGTCTTTTATACCAGCTTCTGTTAATGTGACGCGGAGAGTTTCATTTTGAGCACTGATCGTGATGTTATGTTCTGTTGTGCCAAAGCTACTGTGTATGGGGGTTATTAATGTTTTCAAAGCAGAGAGTGCTTTTTCAGTTTGCGATGGGTCAGAAATAAGGGCAATAACGCTATCTTCAATGATACGCACACTTGAGGTGCGGATTTGTTTTTCACGCAATACATTGCGCACATTGCTTAAAACTATATGTAACTGATCGCGTTTTAACGTTTTGCTATCAACCTCGAGCAGGAGAGAAGAGCCTCCTTGAAGGTCAAGACCAAGTGCTACACGGGTGTGGGGTAAGAATTTCGAGTTTTTAACTTGTTCGTGTGAAAATAAATTGGGTAAGGCAACATAAATGCTGCTTAAAAGAATAAAACAATAAAGGGTAGTTAACCAACCAGGTGTACGCATGATATATTCCGTAAATAGGCAATCTAACAGTTATTCAAAGTTAAAAGCACAAGTAAAATAAGATGATCGTTTTTATATTCAAGGAAGAGAATTAAGTGTGTTCATTGGGAGGAGCGCGTTTATTTGAGAAATATTGTGTTTTAACGTTACGAAATCGTGTGTCAACAGCTGGAATCCTTATTAAAAAGAAATCCAATGTTAGGATTTTTTGAAAGGTCCTCATAAAAATAGATTCTGTATGGAGTGTTACAAGTTTTTTGTTTTCAGTTGTGGTAACATTCACATGATCACACTTATGATGTAAATCAAATCTATTCGTTTTAATGACGTTATTGGTGTGTGATTGTTTGATTAAATAAGCACGCGTTTCTAGGTTGCTCGTCAAGAATACACCTAAACTGGATAGAAAAATCCAGGTTGTCAAAGGAAGAAAATCTTCTTTTTTGCAATAAAGGTGCAAAAAAAACATGCTAGAGTGCCTTCTTTAATCTTATTGAGTTCAGCTTATTTATCATTCTTTTATCTTATTATCAGTATTATAGGATAAGGGAAAGCTTTTATAAGATTATTCTATAAAAGTTGAAAATATCTACTTTATACCATATTTAAAAGAGAGAAATAAAATCCCTTTTGTGCTCATAAGGTAGATATGTATTCATTTTGTAGAAAAAACATCCACATACTTTTCCTTCTTTTGGGGATTATCTTTGTATTTAATTCTGGTGCATGGGGTAATAGGGGGGCACAAAATACAATTGTCGAACAAACGATAGCTTCTTATTCAGTTGATGAAATTATTCAGCAACAACAGTTGATTATTGAGACTCTTGAAGAAAATACTGAAACTTTAAAAAGAGATTTTGACAGAAAGCCAGAAGATGAGCGTGCTTTAGAAGAATTACGGTTACGTGCACAAGATATCAGTGAACGTGCTATTGAGGCAGCATTTGTTTTGCGTCTTCCTCTTAATGAGATTAATACACTTCTTGATCAATTAATGGAGCTCCATCGTGACGTGAAAAAACTGAAAAGCTCAGTGAAGGAATATTCCTACTTGATAGAGCAAAAAGCTAAAATTAACAGTATCATGCTTCGTTTTGAAGCAATTTTCTTAGCGGCAAATAGAATAGCTGAACTTTCTATTTCTCAATCTCGGGAGCTTTTTAAACGCACGCTTACGTATAGGCTTGAGTTTTCGATTCCGATGGTTAAACATCTCGCCCAAAAAACAAAAGAGGCTTCATCAGATTTTCTTGTGTTGTTAAATTCTTGGTGGAATTTTATATTTTACTTCAAGTTTTTACAACTATTTCTTTGCTTTTTAATTCCATTTTTTATTACTTTGGGACTTTCGTATTTTTCTCAAAAAGTTCTTGTTCATGTGTATTGCCACTTTACGAAGTCTAATGAGGAAATATCTTATTTACAACGCTTATTGATCGCCTTTATTTCAGTTCTCTTACCTTCACTTGTATGTATTCTTTGCGTTTATCTTGTGTTGTTTTTGTTTCGTAGTTTTAACTTAGATCAAGGTAAGCTTACAACAGTTTTTGATATGATAGGTTGTCAAATTATTTTATTATTTTTAATCAATCGATTAGCGGTTGTTCTTCTATCATCGAATAGGCCCCATGTGCGTCTTCTCAGTATTGCACCATCATCTGCTTATCAATTAGTGATTTTACTCACGTCTTTAGGGGGTATTTTGGCATTTGACGCTGTTCTTGATAGTATTTATCAAATCATTTCAGCGCCTCTATCTTTAACAATTGCTAAAAGTTTTATTGCTGTTTTTCTTGTAGCGATATTGCTATTTATAATATCAGTTGTACCTTTGCGGTTTAGACGTAGGCGTGTTCAAGAAGAAAAAAAAGAGCCATACTTTTGGCCATTTTATATACGCATTCCTCTTATTGGCTTGGGGTTACTGCTCTTTGTATTGAATTTTTTAGGTTATGTTGGTCTTGCGCGTTTTATTATGCAGCAAATTATGATTGATGTAGCATTTTTAGTTCTTATGTATTTAGGAATACAAAGCGCTCAAGCACTTGGAACTAAAGACCAATTTATGAAAACAACGGTTGGTCATCTTTTGATGCAGAGGTTTCATTTAGAAGAAAAAACGATGAATCAATTGGGAGTTTTTATGAGCGTTTTTCTCAATTTATTTGTTGTTATATTTTGTGCAATGCCAATTGCTGTACAGTTTGGATTTTCCTATTCTGATTTAAAAGCAGTTTTGTGGCAATCGGTGACCGGTTTTCAGATTGGAAATATTAGTCTTTCTTTGATTTCTCTTGTAACAGGAATTATTTCTTTTTGTGTTTGCTGGTTTCTTATTCGCCGATTTATTGGTTGGTTAGATAATGTGGTGTTGGTTCATGGAGAGTTCGATTCTGGTATACGTAATTCTATCAAAACAGTGATAAGTTATGGAGGCGTTGTTGTATCTGCTTTGACCGGATTATCAATGGCAGGTTTGGATCTTAGAAATTTCGCTCTTATTGCTGGAGGACTTTCACTTGGTATAGGTTTTGGTTTACAGAATATTGTCCAAAACTTTGTCTCTGGACTTATTATTTTAGTTGGAAGACCATTTAAAATAGGAGACTATATAGAATCTGGATCAGTAGGGGGGGTTGTTAAGCGTATTAATGTGCGTGCAACGGAACTTGAGACCATTCAGCGTAAGACGATTATTATTCCCAATTCAAGCCTTATTAATAACAACGTTAGTAATTGGACACGACGTAATAAAGTAGGACGAATTGATATACCAGTTACTGTATCATCTAAGGTTGCTCCAGAGCATGTTGCTGAAATTTTGTTAGAGATTGCTTCTGCGACAGAAGGCGTTTTAAAAAATCCTATCCCACAGGTAAGTTTTACAGCATTTGATCGTAAGAGTTTTTCCTTTAATTTGGCTATTTATGTGCCTAATATTACCTCATCTTCTCATGTAACCAATGCTCTTCGATTTAGCCTATATAAGCGTTTTGCTGAGGAAGGAATCTTAGAATGCTAAAATATACTTATATTTTTATTACAGTTATTCTATTAAGTATTTTTACCATAACAGCTTTTGCTGCAACAGTGAAGAATACTGATTTAAAGATACAATCTCTTATTGTTGTTGAAGGAAGTATACCTTCAAAAATTTCTTTAAATACTCATCAAACAATTACAATTTGTATGAAGGGATGTTTTATAACTTTTCCTAATAAAGACCGTTTTGCAATAAAGGCAGATGATAATATAGAAATCAGTAGGGGAAGAGCAATTTTTAAATAAAATGATTGAGATTTTTTGTTTGGGGACAAGATTTAGAAGGATAATGATATTGTCGTATTAATAATCTCATCCTTTAGAAAATGGTAGAAAAAATGTATGATTTTAGTATAAAATAGATGCTTTTTTTATACTATGTAGAATCTACATTATGCATTTTGGATGTAAGAATATTGAGGTATTTATAATATTGTTAATGAACATCGCTTCTCTAAAAATAATTACATCATTTTTAGATTTTTTTTCATTAAAAATGCATAAAATATACTATTTTGTGATTTTTTTTGCGGTATTTTTGATACAAAATGTTTTATATTTCATCCTTTTAAAAATATAATAGGTATTTTTATTAAATATTTATTATTTGAAGTATTCATTATTATAATATTTTAAAATTTATTTGATAATATTAAATTTTGGTGTAATGATATATTATTATAGTGATAAATTTAAATGTAAATATAAAGGAGTACATGCAATTTTACAGCATAAGATTTTATAAAACTTTGTTTTTCTAAATGTGATTTTTTATTATATTTAAATTTAGCAATGGGGTATAATTTTATGAATACAAAATTTATAACAGCATCTGTTTTTTCTTTGATTTCACCTTCTATAGTACAGGCTGCAGATGTGGTGGCTCACGAAGAGCCATTACATGTTGCCTCAGAAGTTGTTGCTTCTTCACCTTTTTCTTGGGCAGGTTTTTATTTCGGGGGGCAAGTTGGTGGCTTTTCAAGTAAGACTTCTGCAATAACGCGTGATGTTGATATTCCTCTCTATCCCGATGAGGAGAGTAAAAGTAAACCATGGGTGCCTGTCGAGAAGCAGTATATGCCTGAGCTTTCTGGATTTATAGGTGGTTTTTATGCGGGTGTTAATTTTGATCTCGGTAATAATTTTATTGTGGGGATTGATACGGATATGCTTTTAACGGAAAAAAAGGATACAAAAACAAGATTTCAGGCTGATGAAACGAGTGCAGGTGGTCCTGACACTGGTGGATCGGGCACTGAAGGATCGGGTACTGATACTGAGGAATTAGGTACAGAAGGAAAAAGTCGAAAAAAGGCAAAACTTGTCAGAAGACAGGGTAGAGACTTTTCTCGCTCTTCTGCAGAGGATAAAGAAGAGAAAGACAGTTTAACGTTTAATCATACGTTAAAACAAAAATGGACAGGTGCTACACGGGTGCGTGTTGGGTTTTCTGCGGGGCATGTGATGCCTTATATTGCTGGTGGTGTTGCTTATGGACAGTTTCAAGATATTTTGTCGACAGTAATTACGGGAGGTGAGCCATTTAATAGGACATCGGATGTAACAAAAACGATGATTGGTTATACTCTCGGTGGTGGTGTTGATTTTGCAATGACAGATCATCTTGTTGTGCGTGCGGAATATCGTTACTCAGATTTTGGTAAAAGGAAATTTAAAGACGAGATTGAAGTTAAGTATAAGACGAATGATTTTCGCGCAGGAATAGCTTACAAATTCTAATTTTGTAGGATAAAGGAGCTTAAATTTAAGAGGTCCTATTTCTTCGATAGGGCCTTTATTTTTTAATTTTATGCATTGTAAACACTATTTTATGGTGAAAAAAGGGGGGGGGTGACTTTGAGTGAGAATGAGGAGGTAAGGAAGAGTTACTCAGATTCTTAATTGTTAAGAATAAAAAATTTTTAGTTCACGAGGTGTGGTTGAAACATTTGTTGGCAAAGAAGGATTGCTTCGTCTTTCATATTATTACAGTTATCACTTTATAATACCGTTATAGAATTGCAAACAGTAAACTTAAAGAGAGTTTTTACTATCTAAGTAATGAGAAAATAAAGAAAATTCACATAGAGTGGTGCGGACGGCGTGCACGTTTGTGCAACAATTTTTTCTTCCCTTAGAACTCTCTAGAATATCACCTGATAGCACAGTTTATCTTTTTTCTATTTAATAACTAATCGTTTTTATTTTATTTATTAAATTGCCTTTTATATATAATCTTGGTACCAGATGAAAGTGCTCCAAGTGTAATTCAAAAGGTGTTTTTTAAAAAGGTGGTTCGAAGAACGTGATAGACTGTCTGTCTTATCTGTAAAAAATCTATCTAAAGGAAAATATGCTGACAGAGCTGGTTTATGGCTTATCAAAACTACACCAGATCAAGGATGATGGGTTTTTAGGTTTGACCTCAATAAAAGACGACGAGAAATGGGATTAGGCTCTTGTCGCAATGTATCTTTAAAAGAAGCACTGTTCAAAGCTTTAGCTTGTCGTGATCTTTTAGATCAAAGAATTGACCCAATTCGCCGAAAACAAAAAGAAAATTTACGTCGAGCAGGGGGGTAATTCTTTACGAGAAATTGCCTCTAGTGTTTTTGAAGCGAAAAAAAAACGAATTGAAAAATGAAGGAAAAGCAGCAAGCTGGTTAACACCTCTTGAGTTACATGTTTTTCCTAAACTTGGTGATACGCCAATCATTGAACTGACGAAAATTGATATAAAAGGATGCATTTCTCCCATTTGGAAGACAAAAAACGAAACAGCAAGTAAAGCTCTATCCCGCTTGAATATAGCTATAAAACATGCGGCAGCACTTGGTATAGATGTGGATATGCAATTAAAAGCAAAAGCTTTATTAGAAAAGTTTATTCAAAATACCCAAAATATTCCAGCAATGCCATGGAAAGAAATGCCTAAGTTTTTTCAATCTTAAAATGATGAGCTTGTATCACATCTAGCCTTAAAACTTCTTATTTTGACGGTTTTTTGTTTTATACCAATCAGGCATATTCGATCAGAAGAGATTTATGGATCAATATGGATTATCTCAAAAGAAAATATGAAGAGAATTGTTGGAAAGATTTCTGATTTTCATGTGCCGCTTACAGCTGAAGCGCTTGCTGTTATTGAAAAAGCAAAAAATAGAAAAAATGGTTTTTTATTTGCTGAGAGTTTTGAAAAGCCTATATCTGATGTAGCACTTTCTAAATTCATGAAAGACAAAGGTTTTGATTATAGACTTCATGGTTTCAGATCGATTCTGTGGGACTGGATAGCAGAGACAACGTCAGCACCATTTGAAATTGCAGAATCTGTTCTTGCGTATTCAGTTGGGAATTCAGTGACAAAGGCTTACATGCGGACGGATTTTTAGAATAGCGCCGTGCCCTCTTAGAACAATGGGCGTCTTTTATATCCGGAGAGGCTTGATAATTGTTATATCTATTATCGCGTCAGGTGTCTAAGAAACACTTAAGCGATTAGCGGATAGATTACGATATAATCTCTCTTTCCTCGCTTTAAAGAGCATTTCAGGACGCGTGCAAATATAAAGCGGATAGCTATAGACCTCCGGCTTTACCCATGCATTACGGTCGTGGTCGACGATTAGCATCGTGTAGAGAGGTTTTCCAACCGTGTTGGCAAAATCCAAGCTTTCACCAGGAGCAAAGGTTTTTTGGAAGACACCAGGTGCATCAACAGGAAAGAATTGACATTCATCAGGCTTAATTCCTATGGCGCGTTTGGTTCCAGCCTTCGCACTCACATTATAGTTATGAATGCTGCGATAATTGATAAAGGTTACACCAGCAAAGTCAAAACTGCCAAAGCTCCCAGAGCCAAGAGCGCTTGGTGTTGCAACACCTCCGGCGCTATTGAGTGTTTGTGCTAAGGCTGTGTTTAAATAGGTCTCACGAATTGTTTTATGGTTTTTCAACTTGGAAAAGAATTCATTTCCACAAAGCCCAATAATGCGTGAACGATCAGAAAACGCTCCTTTTGAAGCCTCAATCATCCTCATAATGACTTGGTCAACATGGTCAGCAACATTGGTTGTCTCAACATTCAGTTTAAAGTCAATGGGCTTTGGTGGTGTGATTTCCCATTCCTTGTACCAATCGACAATCACGGAGCCATCAGCATCAAGGACAACCCCTTGAACAGCGCCAAGTTGCATGTTTTCCCATGTCAATTCGATTTCAGAAATCAGTTTCTTTTGTTTTCTGGCAATATATTTCATTGCTGTCTCTAACTGATCTTCTGCGCCAAATTCACGACGGTTCTGGATTTCTTCTGATTTTACGGTATCACTTTTGGCAATCCGTGTTGTTTTGAAAAACCGAAGATTACGACCCTCTCTATCACCTTCTGCCAAAGGTGCGCCACGTTCACTGGTTTGAATAAGCGAAAATGTGTTATCACGCCGTTCAATCCCAACCACTGTGGTACTGGTTTCAACTTCCTCAAAAAGATTAAGAGAGCTCACAAGACCAGGTTGAAACTCATAGTTTTCAATCGCTTTCATCATTGTGATGCTTGAGAAAGCATCATGTTTAAAAAAATTCATATCCATGTGTGCATTCTCCTATCGCAATAGAATGTTGTTATGGTCTTCTAAAGACTGAATGGCTGCTTTCTTCTGCTCGTCTGTGATGGCATCTGGCCATAGCAGTTCAGAAGCTTTTACAGTGCATAAGCGTGCTGTAATCACGGCGCGTTGATCTGCTTCTGTTGCGTCAACAGTGGCAAAAGAAATCCCTGCCGGTGTTTGACTGCCATCTGATGCTGCTGGATTAAGAGGGACATAGTATTCCGTTGCGGTTATCTTTCCCATGACAGTTCCAGCTTCAATGAATGCTCCTGATGCAAACAGCACTTCTTCGTTTGACATATCAGGGTCGTAGGGTCCAAGATAAGCGCCATTGCGTACGTCGTCATAAATAATATTCGTCATTTCACTGCCCTCCAAGCTGCTTCCCATTTTGCGTGAATCTTTGCCTTGCTCGTCCCATCACTATGAGGGGTGTAAGGCGAGACTTTTAAAGACGCGCTTTGAGAGCTAGCAGCTGTCAACACACACTGGCGTGCTTTCTCAAGACTCATACCGTTTTGAATAGCTTTTGCTGCGTCAAAAGAAACGCCTAAGTGCTTTGCTTGCCTTTCAAGGGTTGTTAGTGCTTTTGCGCGCTTTCTTTCTTTTTCAAGAGCAGCTTTTATGTTTTCCTGCTTGTCTTCGTTGTCTTCTTCATCGTCGAAGTCTTCGGCGTTTTTGTCGATGTCACTATCGTCTTCGTCCTCTTCCTCGTCATTGATGATGTCGACGATCTTTTCGTCATCCTCTTCTTCAGCGCGATATTGTGTGCGTGCCATGTGTTTTGTCCTTCTTTTGTTGCTATTGAGGTTTGTGATATGGAATCCGTTAAGGCTTCCAAAGCTTGCGCAAGGGTCCCCTGCGCATCTGCTAATCCAAGCGTGATCGCTTGGGTGCCTATAAAAGTTTCTGCTTTTGTGTTGCGAATTGCATCAGCGCTTAAGCGTCTATTTTTCGCCACCAAATCGACAAACATCTCGTAGAGCAGGGCGCAATCGGCTTGCATTTTTATCTGTGCTGTATCGCTCAAGGGTTCGTGAGGGTTGCCATGAACTTTGTGATCACCTTCAAAGACAAAGGTCCATTTATGCCCGTGTTTTTCATCCGCACGGGACTGGTCAAGATGGGCGCAAACAACCCCAATCGAGCCCACAACACCCGTGCGAGCAACCCATATTTGAGAAGCCGCACAAGCAATGGCATAAGCTGCAGAACAAGCAAATTCATTGGCATGCGCCCAAATGGGCTTGGCGTATTGTTTTGAGAGTGTTTGAAACTCTTCAACCAAATCAAACACACCGCCGGCTTCTCCACCGCCGCTGTCAATATCAAGTAAAACAGCGCGAACATCAGGTTGTGCAATGGCTTCACGAAAAGAAGCGCTTAAACCTTCATAAGAGGTTAGCCCCGATAAAGCCCCAAGCCATGCACCGCGACGCACAAGCGTGCCATGAACCGGTAGGATAGCAACATTGTTTTGTACTACATAAGTTTCAGGGGGGCTTAAAGCCGTTGTATCCCCTTGCGCAAAAGCCCCAATGGGAAACTTTTCTCCCTCAAAAAGACGCGGTGCAAGAGCATTCAAAATGACATCAAGTTTTGTCGAGGCAAGCATGTGTGGAACCCCAAAAAGCCGTGATGCCAAGAACGGCATATCAAGATTATTCACCATTTTTATGTGCCTCACTGCCTTGGTTACTTTCATAACTCTCAGAAGTGTCTGAATCTGCGGTATCAATCGCTTGATTTTCACCAGAGGGCGCTGCCATATCCGTGTCAAAAGATAAGCCGCGCGCACGAGCGTCTGTGTGCTCTTCTTCAAGTTCGGCATGAATGCTGTCGATATCAAAGCCGCGCTCGGCAAGCGCCATGCGTCGTGTTTTCAAGCCAGCACGAATTTCTTCTTTTTCTGCTGTGATATCCTTGTTTGGATCAATCATTTCAAGGGGTGGTGCAAAGCTTTCACATTGAAGCCATGGCAAGGAATTTTCTTCCCAGCCTGGCAAATTGACGCATTTGACAAGCACTGCCATTTCAACAAAACGCTCCCAAACAATGCGATTAAACTGAAAGGCAATGATATGTTCACGCCATTGTTTAACATGCCGTCTAAACTGAATGATAGAGGTACGCACATTAGAAAAATTGCCGCGCGTAACGTCTCCAGTCACAACGGCATAAGGCATATTAAGAGCAGAACAAATCTTTAAAATATTACGATACTGAAAAGCCTCATAAGAACCACCAACTTCAACAGGGGTTGAAAATGTAATTTGTTTTTCGCCATCCACCATGTTGACCGATCCAGGATAAATTTTATCCACGTCAGGTGCCTCTTCAGTCTTCTTTGGGGGCGTCGTTTGTTCACGATTTTCCTCTAATGCCGTATCATGAGATTCCTTCCCTGTAATAAACACCGCAAAAAGAGCCGCTGTCCTTTTTCGATCAAGTTCTGCGTCGTCAT